>CAKTOT010000020.1 GCA_934590135.1 uncultured Muribaculaceae bacterium | reverse complement strand
GATATACCCTTGCTGGACACCGATCCCGCTGCCGTACGCGCCGATGCATACGACATGGTGGTCAACGGCGTAGAAGTCGGCGGCGGCAGCATTCGTATACATGACAGCGCACTACAAGCCAAGATGTTCGAAATCCTCGGCTTTACGCCCGAGAAAGCGCAGGAACAATTCGGCTTCCTGATGAACGCCTTCAAGTACGGCGCACCGCCTCACGGAGGCCTCGCCTATGGTCTTGACCGCTGGGTATCGCTTCTGGCCGGGCTCGACAGCATCCGTGACTGCATAGCCTTCCCCAAGAACAACAGCGGCCGCGACGTAATGCTTGATGCACCGGCAGCGCTCGACCAAAAGCAACTTGACGAACTGCAACTTCAACTTGCACCGCGCAACGAATCTACAGACACCAAAGATGCTTAACGCAGAGATAGTTGCCGTCATCGAAGAACTTGCGCCCCGCTCGCTCCAGGAATCTTGGGACAACAGCGGGTGGCAGGTGGGCAATCCACTGGCCGAATGCACCGGAGCGATGCTGTGCCTTGACGTGACCCCGGAAGTGATACTCGAGGCACGCGACCGAGGCTGCAACCTCGTCATCAGCCATCATCCGCTGATATTCAAGGGACTGAAGCAAATCACCGGAGCAACGCTCCAGCAGCAGGCAATACTGCACGCCATCTCCGAGGGCGTCAGCGTCTACTCATCGCACACAGCCGTGGACAATGCTCGCGGCGGCGTCTCCTACGCCATGGCGGCCAAACTCGGCGTCCGCGTTCTCGGGACATTGTCGCCGCGTATCCCCGCGACGTGGCAACAGCTTAATGTCATAGTACCTCGAGACAAGGCCTCAGACCTGCGCGAAGCGCTCATTGACATAGGTGCCGGCGCCACCGCCGATCCACGCTACGACAGCTGCACTTTCACCATCGAAGGTCGCGGCAGCTTCCGTGCCCTTGACGGAGCGTCTCCCGCCGTGGGTGACATAGATGCGCTCGAAGACGATACGGACGAGGTACTGCTGCAAATGCCCGTGCCCGTACGACTGATTTCGAAAGTCCGTGCCATCATCGCTCAGGTTCACCCCTACGAGAGTCCGGCCTACCACTTTGTGGTACCCGCCGATGCCGACCATGACGCCGGATGCGGCGTGTACGGCACTGTGGAGACACGACTCGACGCCGAAGCATTTGCCGCGCAGGCCAAGACCGCCTTTGGGTGCGAGCGCGTAAAAATGTCGCACTACGGACTTGGCGACAGCAAAATACGTATATCGCGCGTAGCATTATGCGGCGGTAGCGGCGGCGAGTTTATACCCGCAGCCATAGCCGCCGGTGCGCAGGCATACGTCACCGCCGACATTCGCTATCACGACTTCGTAGACTATGGCGACAAAATACTGCTCATAGACGCCGGCCATCACGAGACCGAGCTATGCACAAAAGACATATTTTATAACGCAATAAGCCAAAAATTCCCTACCTTTGCACTATACAAATCATCGGTAGAAAAAAATCCAGTAAAATACATATAGACAATGGCAAACGACACCAAAAAAGAAGCCGCCGCAAACACTGTCGAACAGCGTCTCAAATCGCTGTACCAGCTGCAGACCGTTCTGAGCGAAATCGACCGTATCAAGACCATACGCGGCGAACTACCTCTCGAAGTCAAGGACCTCGAAGACAGTATCGCAGGCCTCAACACCCGCATCGACAATTACACTGCCGAGATTGCCGAACTCAAGCGCAAACTTAGCGCCGAAAAAGCCAAGATAGACAATTGCGAAACACTCATCGCACGCTATCAAGACCAAATCAACAACGTGCGCAACAATCGCGAATTTGATTTGCTGACCAAGGAAATAGACTTCCAAAATCTTGAAATCGAACTCGCCGACAAGCACATCAACGAGTACTCGCGTCAGATTGAGAACAAAAATGCCGACATCGCGGCTACACGTGAAAGCTTGGCCGACAACGAGCACATACTTACCGAGAAAAAAGCCGAATTATCCGAGATAGTATCCGAGACACGTCAGGAAGAAGACGCCCTGCGCGACAAGGCCAAAGCCCTCGAACCTCAGATAGACGAGCGCACCCTTGCAGCCTTCAAGCGCATCCGCAAAAACGCTCGCAACGGCCTCGGCATCGTATACATCCAGCGCAACGCTTGCGGCGGCTGCTTCAATCGTATCCCGCCTCAAAAGCAAATGGAAATCCGTATGCACAAAAAGGTTATAGTCTGCGAGTACTGCGGCCGCATTATGATAGACCCCGCACTTGCCGGCATACCCGACACCAACAGCGACACCAACGATGCCGCCGCAAACAAAGAATAATATCAGAATACAACCAAATATCCATATATTTCAACAACTTAAGAAACCATATAACCATGGACATTTCTCACATCGAACACATCGGCATCGCCGTTCCATCGCTTGACGAGGCCATTCCTTTCTACGAAAACATCTTAGGTTTCAAATGCTTCGCAATCGAAGAAGTACCCGACCAGAAAGTACGCACCGCCTTCTTCCGCGTAGGCCAGACCAAGCTCGAACTCCTTGAAGGCACAGCCGAAGACAGCGCCATCAGCAAGTTTATCGCCAACAACGGCGGCCGCGGCGGCATCCAGCACATCGCATTCGCAGTAGAAAGCGGCGTACAGGCAGCGCTTGACGAAGTTCAGGAAAAAGGCGCACGCGTCATCGACAAAGCACCCCGCAAAGGCGCCGAAGGCCTCAATATCGCCTTCCTGCACCCCAAGAGCACCGTGGGCACACTGATCGAACTGTGCGAAGATCCCAAGAAAAAATAATGGCGAGAGCCGACACATAATCCCATAACGTAATTTATTACTGAAATGAGTAGCCAACTCCAAAAGGTGCAAGAGCTTATCGAGCTACGCGCCGAAGCACGCCTCGGTGGCGGCCAAAAACAGATAGACAAACAGCACGAACGCGGCAAATATACAGCCCGCGAGCGCATCGCACAGCTTCTTGACGAAGGCTCGTTCGAAGAACTCGATATGTTTGTGCGCCATCGTTGCACCAACTTCGGACAGGAAAAGAAATCCTTCCTGGGCGACGGCGTTGTGACCGGTTACGGTACCATCGATGGCCGCTTGGTATACGTCTTTGCACAAGACTTCACAGTCTTCGGCGGCTCGCTGTCCGAGACTATGGCCCTGAAAATATGCAAAATCATGGATATGGCCATGAAGATGGGTGCCCCCGTCATCGGTCTTAACGACTCGGGAGGTGCACGTATTCAGGAAGGCATCAACGCCTTGGCCGGATATGCCGAAATCTTCCAGCGCAATATTATGGCCTCCGGTGTTATACCCCAGATCAGCGCCATCCTCGGTCCCTGCGCCGGTGGTGCCGTATACTCGCCCGCACTCACCGACTTCACCATCATGGCCAAGGGCATTTCGTACATGTTCCTCACCGGTCCCAAGGTGGTGAAAACCGTCACCGGCGAAGATGTTTCGCAAGAAGACCTCGGCGGTGCCGTCGTTCACTCGCAGAAGAGCGGCGTATGCCACTTTGCAGCCGAAGACGGCGAAGACGCTATCCGCATCATCCGCAAACTCTTCTCGTACATACCCCAGAACAACCTCGAAGAGGCTCCGCTGGTAGAATGCAATGATCCCATTGACCGCCTCGAAGACAGCCTCAACGAAATCATCCCCGACAGCGCCAATCGTCCGTACGATATGTACGAAGTCATCGGTGCCATCGTCGACAACGGCGAGTTCCTCGAAGTACAACGCGACTATGCCAAGAACATCATCGTGGGCTTTGCACGCTTCAACGGGCAGAGCGTCGGCATCGTAGCCAACCAACCCAAATACCTTGCCGGTGTGCTTGACTGCAACGCTTCGCGTAAGGGCGCACGCTTCGTACGCTTCTGTGATGCCTTCAATATCCCCTTGGTGACACTGGTAGACGTCCCCGGATTCCTCCCCGGCACAGGTCAGGAATACAACGCCGTCATCCTGCACGGCGCCAAACTGCTTTACGCATACGGCGAAGCCACCGTTCCCAAAGTTACCGTTACCCTGCGCAAGAGCTACGGCGGCAGCCACATTGTGATGTCCTGCAAGCAACTCCGCGGCGATATGAACTACGCATGGCCGACAGCCGAAATCGCCGTTATGGGCGGTGCCGGCGCAGTAGAGGTCCTCTATGCCAAGGAAGCCAAGGCATCCGATAACCCCAAAGCCGTGCTGGCCGAGAAGGAAGCAGAATACAACAAACTGTTCTGCAATCCCTACAATGCCGCCAAGTACGGATACATCGATGATGTCATCGAACCGCGCAACACCCGCTTCCGCGTCATCCGCGCCCTCCAGCAACTGGCTACCAAGAAAGTCGTCAATCCCGCCAAGAAACACGGCAACATTCCTCTATAACACACCACGACAATACAGAAGACAACGCACATGAAACGTTCGATAACACTGTTGGTGGCCGTGCTGGTTGCCGCAATGACCGTGGCGACACAGGCCCAGGACCGCAAGTCCTTGCGCATCAACGAAGTTATGGTCGTCAACGATACATCCATCGTTGATGATTACGGCGAACACCATGCTTGGATAGAGCTGTTCAACGCCAACTTCGCGCCGCTGGAAATCTCCAGTATGTACCTCACCAACGACAAAAACAATCCCACCAAATACCCCATACCCTTAGGAGATGTCAAAACACGCATCGCCAAACGTCAGCATATAGTATTCTGGGCTGACAATAACCCCAATAAGGGTACCTTCCATACGAGTTTCGTACTCGTGCCCGGACAGGACAACTGGATCGGATTGTATGATAGTGACCGTAAAACCCTCATTGACTCAGTGGTCGTTCCCGCCGGTCTTTTGGCCGGGCAGTCGTATGCCCGCAGCGAAGATGGTGCCGGTGAATGGCAAGTGCGTGACGGCGGCCCCGCCGACTACATCACGCCCTCGAGTGCCAATGTCATCAAAGACAAGAATCCCAAAGTAGAAACTTTTGCCGAAAAGGACGCCAACGGCTTCCTGATGACAATTATGGCTATGGGTATCGTCTTTGGCGCACTGCTCGTACTCAGCCTTTGCTTTGTAGGCATAGGTGCCATCAGCAAATACCTTGCACGCAGCAAAAAAGCACGTGCCCAAGGTGTCGAAGTAGTCGAAATCGATCGTAAGGACCTGGACAACGGCGAAACCATCGCAGCCATCGTTATGGCCCTGCACGAACACCTCGACGTACACGATCAGGAAAGCACTATCCTCACCATCAATAAGATCAAACGCGCCTACTCGCCTTGGAGTTCTAAGATCTACGGCCTGCGCGAATATCCCCACAAATAACCCGGAACACAACCAACCATACTGTACGAAACAATGAAAGAATACAAGTATAAAATCAACGGCAGCACATATAATGTTGCCATCGGCGACATCGAAGGCAATATCGCGCAAGTTGAGGTCAACGGTACGACCTACAAGGTAGAACTTGACAAAGCTCCCGAAGCCAAAGTGGCCGTAGCACCCCGTCCCACAGCCGCACCCCGCACCGCAAAAGGCGAAAAAGTAATCAAAACCGCGCCCGCAGCTACAGGTAAGTATGTCGTCAAGTCGCCGCTCCCCGGCGTCATCATGAGCATACTCGTCAAGGTAGGTGATACCGTCAAGGCATCCGACACGGTCATCTCCCTCGAAGCTATGAAGATGGAGAATGCTATCCACGCCGGACGTGACGGAAAGGTCACCTCCATTGACGTCAATGTAGGCGATAGCGTACTCGAAGGCCACGCATTGGTTACTATTGAGTAATCGATAGAAAGTCGCAATACACACTAAGCAAACATTCACTACAAATACTAAGAAATGTTCGGTGACTTTCTGTCTAACAACCTGAGCCAGTTCTGGGAACTGACAGGTTTTGCCAATGCCGAAATCGGCAACTTTGTCATGCTTGCCGTCGGACTGTTCTTCATTTGGCTTGCCATTAAGAAGAACTTCGAGCCTCTGCTGCTCGTACCCATAGGCTTCGGCATACTTATAGGTAATATTCCCTTCAACACCGGCGCCGGTCTCGAAGTCGGCATCTATGAAGAAGGGTCCGTGCTCAATATCCTGTATAACGGCGTAAAAGCCGGCTGGTATCCCCCGTTGATTTTCCTTGGCATCGGTGCCATGACCGACTTCTCCGCACTTATCGCCAACCCCAAGCTGATGCTTATCGGCGCCGCCGCCCAATTCGGCATCTTCGGTGCCTATATGGTGGCTCTTGCCTTGGGATTTGCTCCTGACCAGGCCGGCGCTATCGCCATCATCGGCGGCGCCGACGGCCCTACGGCCATCTTCCTGTCCAGTAAGCTCGCTCCCAATTTGATGGGCGCCATCGCCGTATCGGCATACTCGTACATGGCACTTGTGCCCGTGATACAGCCGCCGTTGATGCGCTTGTTCACTACCAAGAAAGAACGCCTTATCCGTATGAAGCCCGCGCGTGCCGTTTCGCAGAACGAGAAAATTATCTTCCCCATCGTGGGTATGCTTCTGACCTGCTTCGTCGTGCCCTCCGCACTTCCTCTGCTGGGTATGCTCTTCTTTGGCAACCTGCTGCGCGAATGCGGCGTCACCACACGTTTGGCCAAGACAGCCAGCAACGCTATGACGGACATCGTGACAATTCTGCTCGGTATGACCGTGGGCGCCTCCACTCAAGCTTCGCAATTCCTTACCATCGAAACCGTGGGTATCTTCTTCCTCGGCTTTATGGCCTTCGTTATTGCCAGCTCCAGCGGTGTGCTCTTTGTCAAACTCTTCAACCTCTTCCTCCCCAAGAGCAAGAAGATCAATCCTCTTATCGGCAATGCCGGTGTGAGCGCCGTGCCTATGAGCGCACGTATCTCCAATAACCTCGGTTTGGAATACGATCCGCAGAACTATCTGCTGATGCACGCTATGGGTCCCAACGTTGCCGGTGTCATCGGCTCGGCCGTTGCAGCAGGTGTCCTCCTGGGCTTCCTCGCCTGATAATCGACTTATACACTCCTAAATATGATACGCCATGCCCGCGCAGAAACCGGGCATGGTGTGTCGTATTTTAGGTCGTGGTCAATGCTTTATCATGAAACGGAGAAAGTCGTACAACTTCAATTTTTATTAAGAGTTATAGAACCAATTTTGTAAGATATGTAATGATAACTACAGACAATATTCTCAAAGATTTTTGTATGGCCTGGAAAACACTTGATGTGGGGTTGATAATTAAGCATTTGGATGATAGCTTTGTATATGACTCGCAATGGGTGTTCGCATCATTAGACTGTGAAGGGTATAAGGAATACATTCAAGGTAAATTTGAGACATTGAAAGGGCATGGCATTTGGATCGATGCATCTATAGTAGATGATCCTTATGGAGGTGGTCAAATGCTCAAGCTTGGTCAAAATGGGCAGTTATGCTACTATAGAATCAAAGTCAAAAATGGGAAGGTCGTCAAAGGAGATATGTGTATGTTCTAATGAAAAGACAACCCGGATTAACCAATAACGAAATAAGAAACCTATTGTTGCTTTTCACTCCGGTATTTGCATGAGTGGATGCTATCATCACTCTCAAGACTTCTAAATGCACACCGTGCTCGAGTAACATCGGACATGGTGTGCCGTATTTTCCCCGGTTTGGGTAAACCATCTTTGGAATAGGGCCTTTCGGGCTGATAACAAATGGCTTCACTTTAGGTCAAAGAGTGTCGTTTTCGGCCTGTTTAAGGTCCGGTCGCAAAATTTAACAGGTATAAAAGGTGTTAGCACTTGGCTCTTTGCTGAAAAATTCTTAACTTTGCCCAAATTTTATTTACGCTCACGCATCATCTATGAACGAAGTGACATATCAAGGGCTGACATTCGAGCCCTACATCACCAGAGACCGAATCTCCGCCCGAATACAAGAGCTGGGAAAGGAAATAACGCGCGATTGCGCAGGAAAAACGCCCTTGTTCGTCTGTGTACTGAACGGGGCTTTTCCTTTTGCCAGCGACCTTTTCCGCGCCTTTGAGGGCGATGCCGAGATAGGCTTTATCCGATTGCAAAGCTATAGCGGCACGTCCAGCACCGGAACGGTCAAGGAGGTTTTGGGCCTGTGCGAAGACATCAAAGGTCGTACAGTAATCATAGTGGAAGATATCGTTGATACCGGCAACACTATAGATAAACTTGTCAAGGACCTGCGTGCACACAAGCCGGCAGAAATCAAGGTGGCTACGCTGTTGTTCAAGCCAGATGCGCTCGAACGTGATGTGCATCCTGACTACATTGGATTCTCGATACCCAAGAAGTTTATTATCGGCTTCGGACTGGATCTTGACGGACTTGCGCGCAATCTTCAGGATATTTATGTGCTGAAGAGTCAGTTCGCTGACTGAAAACGGCTCCACGGAGGAGCTTTCACTCGACCATGCGGCAGCGCATGTGCGCCAAACGTCGCGGGTCGCAAAAACTATGCTTAATCGACAATGCTAAATCTCGTAATCTTCGGGGCGCCCGGCAGCGGAAAGGGCACCCAAAGCGAAAAGCTCATAGACCGCTACCACTTGCATCACATTTCGACGGGCGAGGTCCTGCGTGACCATATTGCACGCGGCACCGAATTGGGCCGTACTGCAGACGCCTACATTTCACAGGGCCAACTTATCCCGGACGAACTTATGCTGCGTGTGCTTGAACACGAGCTGGATAATAATCCCGATAAGGCAGCCGAAGGCGTCATCTTTGACGGTTTTCCGCGCACGATACCACAGGCTCAGGCTCTCAAAGAAATGATGAAGCGTCGCGGGCAGGAGATACATGCCGTCATAGGCCTTGAAGTACCCGAAGACCAACTGATGCAACGTATGGTGCTTCGTGGCAAAGACTCGGGTCGTAGTGACGATAATCCCGAGACCATACGCAAGCGTCTGACCGTGTATCACAAGCAGACACAGCCCTTGCGGGACTACTATGCCGGCGAAGGTATGTACTTGCCCATACAAGGCGATGGCACCGTCGATGAAGTATTCGAACGCGTAATAGACGCTCTTGACAAAAAACAGTTTTGATATATTGTGACAGCCGAGGTCACACGATGTTCGGCAGCCACATCATCATATTACCCAAAAACGCATACCATGCGAAGCGATACACAAGATACAGCCTCTATGCATTTTGACAATGTCATAGAATTATACCAAAATGCTTGGCGAGACAACTTCGAATTGCCGGCATTGACAGATTATGGCGACAGTAGCGTTACGCTCACTTACGGCGACATGGCGGCACAGATAGCGCGGCTTCACCTGCTGATGAAACACATCGGGATACGTCGCGGCGACAAGATAGCGCTGGTGGGACGCAACAGCGCGTCATGGGTTGTTGTGTTTATGGCGGCGGTGACTTACGGCGCCACCATAGTGCCAATCTTGCACGACTTTTCGCATGATGACATACAGCACATAGTAAGACATTCCGAGTCGCGGATACTTTTTGCGGCCGAGAATATTTACCGGCATTTGGACTTTAACGCTATGCCCGGGCTATGTGCCGTTTTTCTTTTGGATGGATACAAACTTGCCGATAGCCGTAAGGTGGACGGATACAGCGAAGCATCCGAAGCTGCCTTAGCATTGGATGGCGAGTTCGAAAAAGCATATCATAGTTATTTCGGGCCGCAGGATATCAAGTACGACTTGTCCATCCCGGCCGACCATACGGCAATCATCAATTATACTTCCGGAACGACCGGTTTCAGCAAGGGAGTGATGCTCTCGTTGGACAATCTTGCAGGCAATTTGGCCTACGGAGTACGCTCCAAGCTGCATTACCGCAACTCGCGTGCGCTGTCGTTCCTACCGTTGGCTCATGCATATGGCTGTGCCTTTGATATGGTTGTGCCGTTGGCGGTAGGTACTCATGTGACACTTGTGGGCAAGACTCCATCGCCGCGTATATTGCTGCAAGCCTTTGCGGAAGTACGGCCGTCGCTGATACTTTGCGTGCCGCTTATTCTCGAAAAAATATATCGGCGCATGATAGTACCGGTGCTTCAGAAGAAGCATATTCGGGCGGCTTTAGCCGTACCGGGCTTGCGTTTGATTATCTATCGAGTGATACGCCAACGTCTTGTCAAGGCATTCGGCGGCGAATTTGAGGAAGTCATTGTCGGCGGCGCACCCATCAGTCGCGAAGTCGAGGCCTTTTTGCACCGCATACGTTTCCCATTCACAGTCGGCTACGGTATGACCGAGTGCGCACCATTGATTTCGCACACACCATGGCGTCATTTCAGCCCGGCGTCCAGCGGTCACGTGCTTGACGGCATTATGGAAGTCGCTATCAATAGCGAAGACCCGGAGAATATACCCGGCGAGATTCTCGTGCGGGGACGCAATGTCATGCAAGGCTACTACAAAGAGCCGGGCCTGACCGCCGATGCCATCAGTGAAGACGGATGGCTGCACACAGGCGATATGGGTACCGTAGACCACGATGGCGGCACTATTCGTATATGCGGACGTTACAAGACTATGATACTCGGTCCCAGTGGCCAAAACATATATCCCGAGGCCATAGAAGACCGCGTCAACGCGTTGCCGTATGTCCTCGAAAGCCTCGTTGTCGAGCGCGACGGACACTTGCAGGTGCTTGTAGTGCCCGATACGGACGCTCTCGAGCGCGACAATATTATGGATGAAGACGAGCGCTTCAAGCTTTTTGATGCCGCACGAGTCAAGCTCAATGGAACTCTGGCTCCGTTCGAGCGCATAGACTCGGTGGTAATTATGCCTGAAGAGTTTGAAAAAACGCCCAAGCGCTCAATCAAGCGTTACCTATACACGGCCTAATCGAGATGCACCATTAGCGGTGTACCAATTATAGATTGCAATATGAATAGAATTCTATATGTTGCAGCTGCAGCCGTTTTGACGCTGCAGGCAGCCACGGCACAAGATGTATCTATGTTGCGCATAGTCGAGGCCCCGCGTGACACCGTGACCCGTGCCACCGCCGAGATAGTCGGAACTACCGAGCCCGGAACAACCATAAATGTCAACGGCGTAGATACGAAAGTGTACAAGACCGGAACCTTTGCATCCACAGTGGACCTTGTACCCGGAGCAAACGACATTAGGGTAGAAGCAACGGCATCTAACGGCAACACGGAGACACGTGTATTGCAATGCTTCCGTGCCGAGTCATCCAAAGCTCCGGCGCAGCCGACTGCGGCGAATGAGGCCTCGGTAATGATGTACGCTTCGCCTCGCCCTGTGGTGACACTCGAAGATGCCTACCTGCAATATGGCGACGGCGATGACCGCCTCGGCGGCTCGAAGATGGGATTCATAGATCCCGAGATAGTGTTGGAGGCCATAGGCGCTAAGGGTGGTCTGTATTGCGTGCGTCTGGCTTCGGATCGTATTGCATACATACCCAAGCGCTTGACCCGTCCGGCAGATGTGACAATACATGCCGGAGCAGTCAATACCGAATCATGGAGCATCACCAACGCCGGACATACCGATGATGTAACCATTGGACTGCCAAGGCGTTTGGCCTATCAATACAGCACCGAGAGTTTTCCGTCGGCTATTGTCGTTGACATCTTCGGCGCCACAGACAATTCCAACTGGATAACGCAGCGCACTCTTGACCTCGGCATCATAGACCATACGGATTTCCGCCAAATAGGCGAGGATACATATCGAGTATATATATATCTGAAGACGTCTCAAATCTGGGGCTACACAGTAGGATATGACGGATTCGGCAGCACCTTACGCATCAGTGTGCGTCATCGTCCGGCGCTGACGCTCAAGGGTATGACCGTGGGCCTTGATGCAGGACACGGCGGTGAAAATCCCGGCGCGATTTCTCCGTCGGGGTTGCTCGAAAAAGATGTAAATCTTGATATCGTCATGCGTGTGCGCGAATTGCTGCACAAGCGAGGCGCAAGCACCGTCATGACAAGATGTGATGATTCGGGACCGTCAATGGCGCATCGCAAGCAGATATGGCGCGAAGGCAATGTAGACATAGCGGTGAGCGTGCACAATAATGCAGCCGGTAGTTACAAAGTCTCCGGAACGGCGGTACTATACAAGCACGCTTTTGATCGTGATTTGGCCATGTGTGTTGCACGCCGTTTGGTCCAGACCGGGCTTGATCTCTTCGGCGTAGTCGGCAACTTCAACTTCTCGCTTAATGCGGTTACATTTTGCCCCAATATTCTTGTCGAAGGGATGTTTATGTCCTCGCCTGAAGACGAGCAGCGTCTGGCCAACCCCGACTTCCGTCAACAAGTGGCCGAAAAGATAGTTTCGGGACTTGAAGACTATCTGAAGCAATGTAAATGATACATACGCATCCGATGATGCGCAATTAATCCGGAAATAATATAGAAACCGCATAACGCATAACACTATGGCACTTTCGCGCGACAATCTTTGGCGCAATTCAAGGGATTACTTCTTTATCACCTTTGGAATGGCGCTGTATGCCTTCGGCTTCACGGCTTTCATACTGCCGCATAAGGTCGTCATAGGAGGCCTTGCCGGTGTGGGTACCCTTGTGTATTTCAGCACCGGCATACCGGTGGCCATTACGCAGTATTTGTGCAATCTGGCACTCCTCGCGGTCGCCTACCGCATTGTGGGACGCAAATTTGTCGTAGGCACCATTTACGGAGCCACGATGATCTCGGTATGGGTGGGCTTGTTCCAGCCGATATTCGACAGCATTGTAGCTGCGCATGGTCCTATAGTACAAAGTCCGGCGATGAGTATTGCCGTCGGGGCTATTATCATAGGCGTGGCTATAGGCATCACCTTCGTACACAACGGGTCGTCCGGAGGCACCGATATTGTCGCCGCTATGGTCTCGAAGCGCTCCAACGTATCGATAGGTCGCACGATGCTGTGCACCGACTTTTTTATCATTTCATCATCGTACTTTCTGTTTCACGATCTCAATAAGGTGATATACGGCCTTGTTGTGACCGGTATCATCTCGTACGTTGCCGATATGGTGATTAATACCAACCGTCAGGCGGTGCAGTTTACGATAATTTCGCCGCGATGGAGCGAGATAGCCACGGCCATCAATAACGATGCCCATCGAGGATGTACCGTGGTGGACGCTATGGGTTGGTACAGCAAGTCTCCGGTGAAAATGCTCATTGTCGTGTGCCGCAAAATCGAGGCGGTCACAATCTTCCGTATAGTCAAATCGGTAGATAGCGATGCGTTTATCACGCAAGGCAAAGTCAACGGAGTCTACGGACGCGGATTTGACCAGATGAAAGTGAAGATGAAACCCGAAGGACAGCGCGAAGGCGATGATTTGTCGCGTCGTATAGATGCGGCGGCTATGGGCGACCATGGGATTGGCGGCGCAGCCGAGGATCCGTTCAGACACGCACATTCGGCCCGCGCCACTGTCGAGGAAGAGCGAATGCACAGCGGCGGTCAGCCATCCAGCCGTATATAAATGAGAAATACCATTCGACAAAAATCTGCAGATATGTCAATACGCAAGTATATAGCAGCCGCGGTCTTAGCCATAGTTGCTTTGTGCCGACCGGGCATTGCATCGGCCGAAGAGCTGCATCCCTTTATGGATACTTCACGTCCTGCTAAACCGCTGGACATAGGACTCCACGCCGGCTTGGGGGTATCAACTCAAATTCAGAACTATGCTTCCGCCGTGCCCGGGTGTGCCGATTTTCATCTGTCTTCCGGGCTTCAAAGCACCTTCGGAGCCACCGTCGAAGTGCCTTTGCGTCGCTATATAGCCATAGGCACCGGTGCCGATTTTATTATCAGCAACAATTCGTGGGCGATGTCGGTCATCAATTCCGAGCCCAATACGGTCAGCACTATGTATTGCCGTAACACCTATCGGGCTTTCGAGTTCCCGATATATGTATCCTTGCGTTTCAATTTGGGCTCGCGTATCACCTGGACCAACGAAGGCGGAATGTATCTCAGCTTCGGCACTGGCGGTCGTACTCGTATCACATCTTATATGGTGGCCGTCAATCAATTAGGGCAGCAGCAAGTTACGCGCACGCGGTACGACCACCCATATTACAATACAGAAACACCGATACTCAACGGCTTCGGGCGTAACGATGTCGGCATACATCTCTCCACCGGATTGCAGTACCTGCATAGATGGACGCTCAAGGCGGTTATGCGCTACGGATTCAAGGATGTTGCGCGCAATTATGGCGTGCTTGATGTGAATGTTCACAACCTTGCATTCTCGTTCCGTCTAGGATATACTTTCTAATATAAGAATTTATCTGACCGTATAGGTTATGCGGTACAATAACGCAGCCCCTAAGGGCAATAAAAAAATATGACTACACACACATCGGGCGATTCGACGGTACACAGCGATTGGGATCGCCGACATTTATGGCATCCCTATACTTCGACCATAGACCCACTGCCTACATATAAGGTAGATCATGCCGACGGATGCATTATCACATTGTCTGACGGCACCGAATTGGTGGATGGAATGTCCTCCTGGTGGTGCGTCATCCACGGATACAACAACCCGGAGATAAACGCTGCCGCCATCGAACAACTTTCGCGTATGAGCCATGTGATGTTCGGCGGGTTGACGCACGACCCGGCTATTACGCTGGGCAAGATGCTTCTGGAAGTCGCGCCCGAGGGTATGAATAATATATTCTATGCCGATAGTGGCAGTGTGGCTGTGGAAGTGGCTATGAAGATGGCTGTCCAAGCCGCCATATCGCGCAGCGGCGATCACGGCAAGACCAATTTTGTGACTATACGCCGCGGCTATCATGGCGACACATGGAACGCTATGAGCGTATGCGATCCGGTCACCGGAATGCACACGGCCTTCGGCACATCGCTACCTATACGATACTTTATACCCTCGCCAAAATCGCGCTTCGACGGCGAATGGGATGACGGCGACATTTGTCCGTTGCAGAAAGTGCTTGAAGAACACCACGATGAAATTGCCGCGCTCATACTCGAGCCCATAGTCCAAGGCGCCGGCGGCATGTGGTTTTATCATCCCGAGTATCTGCGCCGGGCGCGCAAACTATGCGATAAATATGGAGTATATCTCATCTTTGATGAAATTGCCACCGGCTTTTGGCGCACCGGGCATTTCTTTGCCTCGGAGTATGCCGGAGTAGTACCCGACATTATGTGTATAGGCAAGGGCTTGACTGCCGGATACCTCACCATGAGTGCCGTGCTTACGACTAAAGATGTGGCCGATACCATTAGCCGAGGTGAAGCCGGAGTGCTGATGCACGGCCCTACATTTATGGGTAATCCTTTGGCTTGTGCCATAGCTGTGGCATCGTTGCGTCTGCTCAATGGTCAGGATATGCATGCACGCATATCCCATCTCAACGAGATTATCACTCGGCATATTGCCCCCGCTCGTGCCTTGCCTAATGTCTCTGATGTACGCACAATAGGCGCCATAGGTGTCATAGAGATGCGCAACCCCGTGGATGTCGGCGAATTTCAGAAAATCTGCGTCGAGCGTGGAGTATGGATACGTCCCTTCGGCCGTAATGTATATATTATGCCGCCGTATGTGATTGAGGATGCTCAACTGGCTTTTTTGGTCGACACAATGGTAGATATAGTGAAGACTTTGCCGTAAGTGTCGTGCCGTGAAGACGATAGAAAATACATTGAGAAAACTTGCCGACAGCGGCAATCTCCGCGTCATTCCGCATGATACTGCGGCTACTGACGAGGATATCCTTGACTTGACCTCTAACGACTACCTCGGATTGGCCGGGAATATCGAGTTACGACGACGTTTTCGAGAAGAACTTAGCGACGATGATTTTATGCCTACGGCCAGTGCCTCACGTCTTCTGGCTACGCATCAGCAACGTTTTGACGAGTTGGAAGCACTTTTGGCCGAATTATATGGCAAGCCGGCGTTGTTGTTCAATAGCGGCTACCATGCCAATACGGGAATGATTGCCGCATTGGGAGACAAACACACGTTGATACTTGCCGATAGATTGGTACACGCGTCCATTATAGACGGAATGCGACTGAGCGGTGCTCGATTTATGCGCTATGCCCACAATGACTATGGACATCTTGAAATGCTTTTGCGTAAATTCGGCGGAGAGTATGCGCGAGTGCTTATCATCTCCGAGTCTGTATTTTCGATGGATGGCGACCGCTCCGATATTGCTGCATTAGTCGCTGCCAAACGGCTGCATCCCAATGCGTTGCTATATATAGACGAAGCACATGCCGTTGGCGTTTGCGGGCCGTGCGGCCTCGGACTGGCAGTGCCGTATCTCGATGGTGTAGACATCTTGGTGGGCACACTTGGCAAGGCTCTGGCTTCGCAGGGTGCATATGCCATACTCTCGGAAACGTTGCGCGAGTATATGGTAAATACCGCTCGTTCACTGATTTTTTCTACGGCATTACCGCCCTTGTCAGCCCAATGGAGCACGTATGTCATACGCCATTCTATAGCGATGGAAGGAGAGCGTCGGCGCCTCGAGACCGTATGTCAGGACGTAGCCTGTGCCGTCAATGCTTCCGGCCTGTCAAAGCACGAAGTGATGCCGTCGCACATTATCCCCGTAATAATAGGCGATGCGACACGAGCTGTCAGGCTGTCCAAAGCGCTGAAAGACTGTGGAGTGTTGTGCCTTCCCATAAGGGTGCCGACAGTGCCGCTCGGCACAGAGCGGCTGCGCTTATCCCTCAATGCATCCATCACCGACCGAGACATCCAACATATCGCCAAGGCATTTGCCGAGGTGGCGACATCGCGTATTTAGGACTATAGTAATGATAAAAATCAGGGCTGACATTAAACTTTTGGCACGGTTATTGCATTATACTTTTAGCACAATACTAATTAAAAATTAACCATTGGACGAAGCGAATACTGAAGTCAAAAGCGGTTATTACTTATAAATTAAAAAATATTAAGTAAAAAGTGTACGCTATAATAACAAAAAGGCATACCTTTGCAAAGAATAGCAACATAATGTTATCATCCATCAATATGAAAAAGATTATTCTTTTGGCTGCAATTGCACTAGGTGCAATGTCAGCACAGGCTCAAGCAGTTGAGTCGCCCAAATTCTTTGACAATTGGTCTGTAGGTCTTGACGGTGGTGTTACTACTCCGCTGAAGAACTACTCTTTCTTCCCCAACATGCGAGGTTTGGTAGGCCTGCACATTGACAAGCAGATCACTCCCGCCTTTGCTCTCGGCGTTGAAGGCCAGTTTGGTGTCAACACTTCTTCGTGGACTCAGGAAATTCACTCGCGCACCGCTTTCGACAACTCGTATGTAGGTGTCTATGGCAAGGTTGACCTCTTCAACTTCTTCGGCGGTTACAAGTGCGAAACTCGTCCCTTCACCATCGAGGCTCTTGCAGGTGCCGGTTGGGGACACAACTTCAATACCAGCTATATCGAAGCAGAACGTCTGGTATATCGTCCCGACTACAACTACTTCGTAACCAAGGTTGGTTTGAACTTCAACTTCAACGTTTCGGAGAAGGTAACAATTTCCCTCCAACCCAGCATCGCATGGAATATGGACGGCAATGGCTCGCAGAGCACCACATACTATGATGCCAACCGCGCCGTATTCAACCTTCAGGCCGGTTTGACATACCACTTCGGCCCCGGCTTCACTTGCGTTAAGCCCTTCGACCAAGCCGAAATTGATGCCCTCAACGGCCAAATCAACGAACTCCGTGGTCAGCTGAACGACTGCAACGCTAACGCCGCTGCTTGGGAAGCTAAGGCTAACGGCTTGGCTAACGAACTGGCTGCTTGCAAGAACCGCAAACCCGAAGTAGTTCAAGTTAAAGAAGAAACCAATATCCTCAACAGCGTACGTCTCGTATTCTTCCGCATAGGTTCGTCCGCTATCACTGCCGATCAGCAGCCCAATGTTGAGATGGTAGCTTCCTATCTTAAGAACCACAAAGATGCCAAGGTTGACATCAAGGGCTACGCTTCGCCCGATGGTTCCGAGGAAGTCAACATCCGTCTTGCCAATGCACGTGCACAGGCCGTTAAGGATGCTCTCATCAACAAGTACAAAATTAGCGCCAACCGCATCAATGCACAGGGCGAAGGTATCGGCAACATGTTCTCTGAAGAGAGCTGGAACCGTGTCAGCGTCTGCACCATCGAAGACGGTAACAAGAAATAATCGACAACTGATTAGGACGAGTCATATCGTCTGATTTAATCGGAAACATATAGTCGGCGACTGCACCGAAAGGTGATCGGTCGCCGACTTTTTTTGTCTCTACGCACGGCTCCGGTATGGTGCCGCAAAGACGAGTGAGAGGGCATTGATTGAACCAAAAGCCTTTCGGTGTTCGAAAATTGTCGGATGAAATCGAGAATAACAAGAATAATAGCATGCGGATTGTCTTTTCGCGGCTGTTGCATTGGCACTATGCAAAAAAATGCGTAATTTTGTGCCTTGTAAAAATGACCGGAGAAATACCTAAAATATCAATAAGTAAGGAAGCTGTGGCTTCTATGGATGCGGTCGAGTATCCCGGGGGCATCGAAGCTGTTACCGTCATCGATTCGGTGGCCAAGGCACGCATAGCACTGCGCGCCTTGCGCAAGTGTACACATATAGGCTTTGATACTGAGACCCGCCCTTCGTTTAAGCGCGGGCACATGAATAAGGTGGCTTTGCTCCAATTGTCCTCAGGTCCGCACTGCTATCTGTTCCGCCTCAATATGCCCGGAATATTCGATGCGGCCAAGCCGTTGCTCGAAGATCCGGAAATCATCAAAGTGGGGCTTAGCGTACATGACGACTACAATGCGCTACGTCGCCGTGGCGAGATTAATCCGGCCGGGTTCTTGGATTTGCAGGACTATGCACGTACTTTCCATATCGAGGATATATCTCTGCAGAAGATTTATGCCATAATCTTCGGCGAACGTATCAGCAAAGCTCAGCGTCTGACCAACTGGGAGGCAACGCGGCTTACCGAAGCGCAGCAGATATATGCGGCCATAGATGCTTGGGCTTGCCTCAAGCTTTATCGGTATATGCGTGAAGGTCATTTCGATCCGTATGCATCGCCATATATCATGCACGAAGAGGACGTGCCTGATGAAATCGCTGCTAATACCGAAATCGGTTGCGATGCAGACCATTCGGTCGGAGGCGTTCAGTCTGCTGTTTGTCCCGCGGTCTAAGCCAAGACCTGACGTTAGAACTCCTTGTAAAAATACCTGAACGCAGATGCCGTCCCGCCCACCTAAGTATAAAGTTATTCCCATCCTATTGGGAGTGTATCTTGTGATAATGGCCTGTATCGGTTATCCGCGGTATGCTGCCGGACAGATGTCATCGTTGCAGTATTTCGGGATAATAGCCGCGACACTTGCCGTCATAGTATTGCTGTTTTTCTCAATGCGTGCGCGTGACCGGCGCGGCAAGTGAAACTCGGTTTATCGGTCGACTAAAGCCCTCGAAATAGCGGACTCAGCTTGTTGTATGCGTGTCATATACGATGTGACGCTTGTGTCGATATACGTATGGATTAGAGCGAATTAGTGCCATCTGTAACGGCACGAAACGGGTTGTCTAAAACGATTTGTCTAAATTCCGGCGTTGTTTCTTTGCATTGCGGCGAACCAAAGAGGGGGGTACTGTTGTTGTATATATACAAGACGCAAGACAAGACGGCTTGAAGTTATAAACCTTTATTGTTTAACAAACACACAGGAAGATGAAGAATTCAGATGTAATGGTTGCCGCCACTATCGGCGCATTGGCCGGTGCGGCCTTAGGACTATTGTTTGCCCCCAGATGTGGCAAAAAGACACGAGCCGCTATATGCGACTATGTGCGTCGTCATTGCCGCCCGTGCAAGTGCGACGAACAAGAATGCTGCGAATGTGATCCGACTGCGGAGGACGACCAAGGTTAAGGCCTTAGTACGCTGATTGCGTAATGCTGTCGGCAATCTCCCGAACGGGTAGGCACGGATGTGTCGGCATCGGATTGTCAACGGCCGACCATCCGCCGCCCTATCCCGGAGAAAGACATTCACCGCAAGGATGTTGCGGCATAAGGCTGCGTATGACTCACGACTCATCCACCATTCCCCTTAATACAATTATAATGATAATACAGAATTTACTGAATATCGGTGCGCGGACTTTGCATACTGCAGTGCGGCAACGCTGTGCCCGGATGCGCAAGCGAGCTATTATAGCCGCCGGACACATTTTCGGCGGTGCGGTCTGTTTGGCAGTATCAATGAGCATTGTGCTGATGGCAGTTATTTTTGCCTCCATCGGTTTGTTGGTGTGGCTCGAAACGATAATGGCGTCACAATGGGCTTACCTCTCGGTCGCCGGGGTGTATGTGCTGTTGTATGTGACGGTGCGAGCCCTTCGGCATCGGCTGTTCTATAGACCTATAATCCGATACATCTTCCGAGTTCTTGGCACGGAAGACGATTAGGGGGGTTGATCGACTATGTGCCGTCATATGAGACCACGTATATCTTAGTGTTTAGACCTGAATAGGAGTGTATATGCGCAGCCCACGAGCAATGCCCCGCCGACGATATTACCCAAGGTTGCCGGTATGAGATTGTTGCATATCATCTGTGCCGCCGAAATCTCGGCGCCGGCGGTTATGCCGGCCGGGATAAAGAACATATTGGCAATGCAGTGTTCCCAGCCCAGGGCCACGAATGCGGCCACCGGCATCCAGCATGCCAGACATTTGGCTGTAAGATTTTCGGCAGCGAAAGCCAGCCATACAGCCAGGCATACACACCAGTTGGCACCTAAGGCGCGACAGAACACGGCGAGCCACGGCATCGAGACTTTGGCTTCGGCCAGATTGATGGTTGCATCGTGCCACGGAGAGGCGTCCAAGGTTCCGGCTCCGAGCACAAAGATTGCAACAAATGCCAGTGCTCCGGCGAAATTGCCTAACCAGACCAAGGTCCAGTTGGCCAAGACTCGGGCCGGTGATATACGTCTTGTCGACAATGGTGGTATCAATACGGCGTTGTTGCCTGTAAATAATTCGCCGCCGAGTGTGACTATAAGTATCAGTCCTATTGGGAATACTGCACCGCTGAGCAGGCGTTTGACGGCGGAAGCCTCGGCGGCGGTGCCGGCTATGAGGCTCAGCAGTCCGCCAAGCGAGATGAAAGCGCCGGCGAGCAATGCTAATACAAGTGTACGCTGCCATGACATAGAGGCTTTTGCCGTACCGGCGGCGAGTGCGGATTCCAGTATTTGTGTCGGAGTTTTCATCTTAGGCTGTCATATCGGGGTGTGGCATTCTTCGGCGTGATGCTGTCGGCGCTTGCGCTGTCTTGTGATGAGATGCTACGGCGTTTGCGAGTGATGTATGCACGCAATGCTTTGATTTTTATTTGATAAGGCGTAACCGATTGGTAGCGGAGGCGTCCGGGTTCGCTGCGATGGAAGTAATACGAATTTTGCTTGTCCCACGATGGAAACGTAAACATGCGCCTTTCGCCCGGAGGCAAGGGTTGGCGTAGTGTGACGTGGCGTACATGCAGCTGATGCCCTTGCATATCCAAATACGTGAGCTTGATGGAGAGCGCTGTAATGGTGTCTTTGCTGCCGTTGAAGGCCAGGATGGTTTCTTTGTGCGACCGCAGTGTCTTGTCGTAACCGCTGAAAGTAATAAGTGAATCAGGATTTGCGGCCAGGGTATCACTCACTTGATATGAGTATTGTAAGCGCTCGGTCAGTCCGTGGCGCGTGGTGCGTTGGCGTCGTGCAGTACTCGGCAAAGCGAAAGCCAGGGCCAGAAGGCTGATTGAAGCCATGATTAAGAGGCGCGAACGAATAATCCGAGTGAGTGTCATAGTGCGATAGGATTTTGTATAGAGGGCGGTGCCGGCGGGAAGATGCGCATAGCACCTTCCAGCCCATCGGGACGTGTGTCTTCGCGCTGTACTGTGACGCGGAACAGGTAGGGAATAAGGCGACGGAGGTTGATACGCCATCCTTGTTTGTATGGATCGAAGCGCATCATGCCTGTTGAAACGTCTACCGTGATGGCCAATTGTTGGGAACGGTGGCCTTTGCCATCGGGTGTGAAGTTCCGGAATATTGAAGCATCATACATTCCCACCTTACCCGAAAGATGAGCCGACCCCATAATTGTACCCGGTAGAATTGATAGGTCCGGGGAGTGGAGAATGGTCATCGTGTAGGTGTTGATGCCATTGGCGCTTATGGCAATATATGCTCCGGCCGAGGTCATCCATACGCCTTCGATTGGGGCAAGGGCTTGGCGTCCGTGCCACAGATGTCGGCTTTGTTCAACGGCATAACGAGCCAGCGGGTCATGATCGAATACCGAGGCTGTAAGCGGCTGTGTCCATATACCGATGAGTACGGCAAGTATGGACACGAGGCGCAAGCTCGGTTTTGCGGTCGAGGGACGCGTAGGCTTATATACTGCTGAATTTGTATGCAAGGCCGAAGGAGAGGATTTCTTTGACTTGGAGTTTGTGCCAGTCCGGGTGGTCGTCCGAGCGTTGGGTGTTGGTGTCGTAACGAGCGTGGACGTATATCTGGGTGGATAGGTATCGGTTGATGTCCATGCCCAGGGTGTTTTCCCAATCGGCATAGAATGTGTCGTAGTCGGTGAAGGCGAATATGCGCGAGGTGAAGGTGATGTTGGAGCAAATCTTCCATGCCAATTTAAGTTCCGAGGACGAACCGAAGCTCATCTTGGTGTCTTTGTCTGCGTCCAGGCCGAATTTGGTGTGGTCTATGGTTGCATCGGTGCATACCTTGAGGTTGTAAGACAGCGGCGCTATGGATGCGTCAAAGTTGAAAGTCTTGCGCTTATTGGCGTAATTATATGTCATACCGAGACCGGCGGTGAGGTCGGCCGGGCTGAGGAAGGCGGCTTTCAGATCATAGGTATTGGTGACGTATGACTTGAAGATCTGTGTCTTGAATTGTGCCGTCAAAGAGTAGTACCATCGTCGTGCGGCCTTGATACCGAGAGTGGCGTTGAGTTGCAGCAGGTCTTCGGAGATACTGTAGTTGCGCAGGTCATCGTCCGGAGCGCTGTTGAGACCCAATTTATAGCGCAATGTCGATTCAAACAGCAAGTTGGGGTGGTACTGGGGATTGAGCTTGACGTCGTATTGGACGTTGATGAGCGTGTTCAGGTTGTTGTTGCCACCCTGATACCAGTTGGGCGAGACGTAAGCCTGGCTGAACTGAAGTGATGAAGCAAAGGTGCGTATCCAGTGGCGTTTTTGGACATACACGTCCATGTGTTCGGGCAATTCGGGCGTAACCTCGTCGATATGTATCGTGTGGTCCTTGGGGTTGACGGTCATGGTGTACTTGCGCGGTGGTTCGGGCAAGAATGCAATGTTGTACGGCACGTATTGCGGATGTCGAATCATGAAAGTTTGGGCTATACGTTGTGAGCGTGTATGTGTGGCGGCTTCCTCTTCGAACCAGCGGAAGGCTGCATTGCCCGACAAGTCCTTGTGCCATATATCTACGGAGTCAAGGTATTCGTAGGATACAAATGTCTGCGGCCCGAACAGCTGACGCGGCAGGGGGCGCATGGAGATGGTTGTATCGACGGGCATCAATATCGTGGTGTCTGCGGGGGCGGTGACGGTGCTGTCTTTCGGTGTGATGATATTGGCGTGTGTATCGGGTGTCGACACTCGTGCGCTGTCGCGATACATCGCTTGGGAGTGCGCGGCCGTGACGGTGGCGAGACATAGTATCGGTATTATTATATTGAACAGTCTCATAGTACTTTATTGTAGTTCGATCGGTTAGGTTTGATGGCTGAGTACAGTGTGCATACGCCGAGAAAGAATCCGCGCCATCGGGCCTCGATCATCCCGGCCTGCTCCATCAGCCGGCACATATCTTTGCGTGCCGGGACGGCGGCAACCGATTCGGGCAGGTAGCTGTATGCGCGACTGTCTTTGCTGACCAGGCGTCCCATAGTGGGTATGGCGCAGCGTACGTACAGTTTGTATGGCAGGCGCACCAATGCCGAAGGCGGCGTCGACAGTTCCAGCACAAATAATTTGCCGCCGGGTCGCAGTACTCGGTGCATCTCGGAATATCCGCGTGCCAAGTCGTCGAAGTTGCGCACGCCATAGGCTACGGTGACGACGTCAAAGGTGTTGTCGCCGTAGGGCAGAGCCAGGGCATCGCCGCATTTGAGGGTTATGCGTTCGGCTATATCCGAGGGTTCTCGGCATATTTTGGTGGCGGCGACATCGAGCATACCTTGAGACAAATCGATGCCCTTGATATGCGCTTTGGGTATCCGGCGAGCCAGTGCCAGAGCCACATCTCCGGTGCCGGTGGCGATGTCGAGCACGTGCATCGGGGATGTGCCTGCAGCCTCGGATACGAGGCTGCGCAGCCATCGGCGGTGCATGCCGAAAGTCATCATTGCGTTGAGACGATCATAGGAGACGGCTATATTGTCAAACATCTGCTGCACTTGCTCGTGCTTGCAGGTGTCGTGGCCGTAGGGGGTGATGTCTTCGACTTTGTCGGCGTGCAGTCGTGTCATAATGATGTCGATTCAGATACGGATGAGACAATCCGAGACGTTGCGTAGTATGCGTCCGGTGATGTCGTCGTCTTGTGCTTTGACAAAATCTTCGCCCGTGAGTCGGGTGTATAATTCGATGTATCTCTCGGAGATGCCTTGGCATATTCCGTCGGTCATAGGCGGGACGGTTTCGCCCGGTCGGCCCATAAATCCGTTGTCGATAAGCCATTGACGGACAAATTCCTTAGAAAGTTGGCGCTGAGGCTCGCCGGCGGCGAGGCGCTTTTCGTATCCGTCTGCGATGAAGTATCGGGACGAGTCGGGTGTGTGTATCTCATCAATGAGCATCACTTTGCCGTCGCGTATGCCGAACTCGTACTTGGTATCCACTAATATCAGCCCGTGGTCGGCGGCTATTTGGCTGCCTCGCTCGTATAGGGCTCGGGTGTATCGCTCCATATCGGCATAATGCTCGGCCGACACAAGTCCTTGGCGGACAATATCGTCGGCGGAGATATTGAGGTCATGGCCTTCTTCTGCTTTGGTGGTGGGGGTGATGATGGGTCCGTCGGGCAGGCGGTCGTTTTCGCGCAGACCATTGGGCAGGGGGACACCGCAGAGCTGACGTGCGCCGTCGCGGTATTCGCGCCAGGCGCTGCCGGCAAGGTACCCTCGGATAATCATCTCGACGCGTACCCCCTCGCATTTGTATCCTACGGTCACCATGGGATCGGGCGTGGCTATCTTCCAGTTGGGCACAATGTCGGCGGTGGCGTCAAGCATATAGGCAGCAATCTGATTGAGCACTTGTCCTTTGTAGGGTATGCCTTTGGGGAGGATGACGTCGAACGCGGAGATGCGGTCGGTGGCCACCATCACCATTAGGTCGTCATTGATGGTGTAGACATCGCGCACTTTTCCGTGGTACGCCGCAGTCTGTCCGGGGAAGTTGAAATCGGTGTGTGTCAGTGTTTTTGCCAATGCCATAATCGGATATTGTTTTAGTGTTCGGTGAAGTGTCAGTCCGTGGTTGAGTTGTCATCGGTAGGTTCTTGTGCCGCTTCGCGAGCGGCCATGGCTGCGGCTTTTTCCTGTGCATCGTGGCGCTCGTAAGCTTCTACAATGCGCTGGACCAGTTGGTGTCGCACGATATCGCGCTTGTCAAACTCGACGCGTCCTACGCCCTTAACGCCATCGAGTATGCGCAGGGCTTGTACCAGACCGGAGGCGGTGGCGCGCGGCAGGTCTATCTGAGTGACATCGCCGGTGATAATCATCTTGGCGTCCAGGCCGAGGCGTGTCATAAACATTTTTATCTGATGTGTGGTGGTGTTTTGAGCCTCGTCCAGAATGATGACTGCATCGTTGAGCGTGCGTCCGCGCATAAAGGCCAAAGGCGCTATCTGGATGACTTTGGTCTCCATATACTCCTTGAGCTTGGCCGTCGGAATCATATCTTCAAGCGCATCGTAGAGCGGTTGTAGATAAGGGTCGATTTTATCCTTCATGTCGCCGGGCAGGAAGCCAAGTTTTTCGCCGGCTTCGACGGCGGGACGGGAGAGTATAATCTTGCGTACTTGACGATTTTTGAGTGCTCGCACGGCCAGAGCTATGGCAATGTATGTCTTGCCTGTTCCGGCGGGGCCCATGGCAAAGGTGAGGTCGTTGTTGCAGAAGGCGTCCACCAGTCGCTTTTGGTTAGGCGTGCGTGCCTGTATGGGCTTGCCGTTGATGCCGAAGATGATGGCGTCATCGTGGCTTATCTCCTTGGGCGCTTCGCCCTTGACGGTGTCAATGATGGTTTCTTCGGTCAGACGGTTGTAGCGCTCGGCAAATTCGGCAAGTGCCTTGACTTTTTCCTCGAAATCGGCCGTTTCGCTTTCTTCGCCTATGACCTTGATGACGGAGCCGCGTGCCGCGATACGCAACTTCGGATAGAGGTTGCGTAGCAGGTGCATATTTTGGTTGTTGACGCCGTAGAACACCACGGGGTCAACGTTATCTATAATCACTATGCGTTCGTTCATTGTGCTTTGCTTGCAAAAACAGGTGCTTGCTCGAGTATGACGAAGTGTGATGTTTCGTCGTCTCGGTTTGCTTCCGCAAAGGTACGTTTTTTTGCCCACAGCCGCAATACTTGAAGGGGGCTTACGGATGCTAATATTCGCCTGACGGCACGGCACGGGCACGCCGAGAGTAGACCTAAAACGCTTTTCCCGTAAAAGTGGTACGGATATGAGCAATATGTTTAATTCGGATGTCGGCCGGAAGCTCTAATTTTGCATTGTATATCTCCGGAATCGTAATTCATCCGGGAAATGGATATCGAAACGACACGACACGAAACAACCATAATTCACGATACAACTAAATATCACAAAGATGAAACCGTATATAATATCGCACATGATGGAATCGGTGGATGGCCGCATAGACTGCGCCATGACCGAGCAGATAGACGCTACCAACTCTTATTACGATGCCTTGGACAGCTTGGAATGTCCTACGCATTTGATGGGGCGTGTGACGATGCAGATGCATTATGCCGATGCCGAGCCGTATGTGGCTGTGAACAAGACCCCTGTCGGCCGAGAGGTTGTATATCGGGCCGTAAAAGCCGCCGGATACATGGTAGCCGTGGATACGCACGGGTCGCTGCGGTGGTCCGAGTCTGAGTATTACGGACGTCCGTTGCTGGTCGTTACTTCCGAGTCTTGCCCTAAGGAATACCTTGAATATCTGACCGAAAGGCATATCTCGTATATCGCCGTCGGGGCCGGGCATATAGACTTGGCGCGTGCTATGGAGTTGCTCAATACCGAATTCGGTGTCGAAAGGCTTGCTGTCACGGGCGGAGGACACATCAACGGCGCTTTTCTTGCTGCGGGGTTGCTGGACGAGGTCAGCGTGATGATAGGTGCCGGCATCGACGGCCGGAAGGGTATGGCTGCGGTATTTGACGGCATCGAAGACAAGAACCGCCCTGCCACGTTGCTGCGTCTGCAAAGTGTCCGTCAAGTCAACGATGGCACCATATGGCTGCGCTATACTATTATTGATTGAAAGTTGTATAGTAAGCAGACACTTAGCGGCTTAGTTGCAGCCGTGCGCGGTGTGTGCCGGGAGCTATACTCGGTGTCGTTGCAACACCCTTTTACGTCACGGTAATGGTATATCGGCCGGCGCTATTCCGTTGCTGTTGTTGTAGGGTCGGGGAGGGCCGGATCGCGCATATCGGGCGCGGACGGGATGGGTATGTCCGGTATGGGCGTGTTTTCCATCAGGGTGTCCATCTCTTCGGTGACATTGAAGATGTCTTGGGGGTCGCGCGGCCTCAGGGTGTCGTACCACTGGAATTTGGATAGTAGCAGGTCGGAGCGTTTGGCCAAATAGAGCGGGGTGACG
>CAKTOT010000019.1 GCA_934590135.1 uncultured Muribaculaceae bacterium | reverse complement strand
CGACCAACGCCCACGCCTCGCGTAACATCCTCAACGTCAACGACCAATGGAAAGACTTCGTTCTACCCAAAAGATAACTTATAATTCGACATTACGTCAGAGTATTCCACATTATTTCGTAACTTTGCAGACATGAAAGCCAACGAAATCATTCGGCGCATCAAGCCGTGGATGCTGATTATAGCCATGAGCACCGGCGCGCTGTTCCACGATTATATGGAGGCGGTGGCCTTTTTGGCTCCGTATCTGATATTTGCGATGCTGCTGGTGACCTTTTGCAAGGTTCCCTTTGATAATATACGCATTACGCGATTGTCGTGGCTGCTCACGGCGGTGCAGGTGCTGGGCGGCGTGGTCGTATATCTGGGGCTGTTGCCCGTAGATCGCGTTGTGGCTCAGGGTGCTTTTATCTGCGTATTCTGTCCCACGGCCACGGCTGCGCCCGTCATTGTGGGTATGCTCGGCGGCAGTATTCCGCGCCAAGCCACGTTCTCGATAGTGTCCAATGTGGCGGCGGCGCTGCTTGTTCCGCCGCTGTTTACGGTCATGGGTACGCATGCCGATATAGACTTCTTCGACACCTTTCTGACCATAGCCGGGCGCGTCATCCCATTGATACTGTTGCCTTTGGGCGTAGCCATGGTGCTGCGTCGCGTCACCCCGGGCGTGCACGCCTTCCTGGGGCGGCATCAGGCTGTATCGTTCTACATCTGGTCCGTATCGCTTATCATCGTCGTAGGCCGTTCGGTGAGCTTCGTCATGGCCGAACCCGCCTCCGAGATTCCGCGCATGGTGGCCCTGGCGCTTATTGCGCTGGTGTTGTGCCTGATACTTTTTGTCGTCGGGCGTGTCATAGGGCGGCGTTGCGGCGACCGAGTGGTAGGAGCGCAGGGCTTGGCGCAGAAAAATACCGTCTTGGCCGTCTGGATGGCTTGGACCTACTTTGACCCGCTGAGCTCGGTAGCTCCCGCGGCATATATCGCCTGGCAAAACACCATCAATTCCATACAACTATACATGCACGGCCGCGCTGCTCGAAAATCGTAGTAGTGCGATTCCAAATCCGACAATTCAAAACATAGAAGACAATGCAATCCAAACGCTTCATATACACCATACTCGCCTTGGTTATGACACCGCTCGCGGCCCTGGGCACCGCGCCCGCCGACAGCATCGAAACCACTGTCGACACTGCCGCCGATGCCGCAACCAACATCTACATCCCCGAGGTACATGGCGTGGCGCGAGCCCGCTACGAAGTCGATACCGACAACGGCGAAGGCCGCTTTCAGGTGCGCAACGCCCGCATCCAAATCACCGGACGCGTGCTGCCGCGACTGCGCTACTACCTCAATACCGACTTCTGCGACAAAGGATCCATCAAAGTTCTTGACGTATGGGCACGCATCAGCATCGCCTCGCGCTGGTACATCCAAGCCGGACAATTCCGTATGCCCTTCGGCACGGACAACTTCCGCGGCCCCGCCACCTATCTCTTTGCCAACCGCTCCTATATGGGCAAATACGTCAACAACGTCCGCGCCGTCGGCGTCAAGGCACACTACACATTGCCTTGGGGCAGCGGCAATTACATCGAAGGCGGAATGTTCAATAGTGCCACCATCTCCGACCATGACGTTTGGAGCAAAGACTACGCCTATGCCGTCAAAGTCTCGCAGCACGTCACCGATTGGCTGCGCTTCGAGACCGGCTTCGAATCCATCGAGCCCGAGCGGGTGCGTATGAACCTCTGGGGCGCCTCGGCCATCTTCACCGTAGGTACGCTGCGCGCCGAAGCCGAGTATATGCACACCATCTACACCAACGATGCCCATCCCGGGTCCAACGCATTCAACCTCTTTGCCGATTGGGGTTTACCCGTACGTGTCGGCATCTTCAATCGTTGGAGCGTCCAAGGGCGCTTCGATGCCGTCACCGCACATTCCGACGGCAAGAGCCTTGACGAGCAAGGGCGGCTCCTGACCACTATACCCTCGCAACAGCGCCTCACGCTGGGCTCGGCCCTGGACTACAACTACGGCAAAGTTCACGCCTTGCTGCGCCTCAACTTCGAGAAAGTCTTTTGGGGACACGGCGGAGCGCCCGAAGAGCCGCGCGGCAATCGCCTTGTCGCCGAGCTTGTCGTCCAATTCTGACCGGGTGGAGGAACAGCCGAATTGGCTATAATAGTCATAATAGCCGGAACAGCTAAAACAGCTAAGTCAGCCAAAACATAAGTGCTGCCGCCACGATGCCGCACCACAATGATATAAAACAACGTAAGATGAACAAGATTGCACACATTCCCAAGACATTCATTGCTGCATGCGCTGCGGCGGCTTTGGCCGTAGGCGTATGTATGTACTTCCTGCCCGGCGCCCCGCCGGCGGCCTTTGCCGGATTTGTCGGCCTCACCGCCGCCGTCCTCGTCGTCTACGGAAGGCTGTGCGGCGGAGCCTCGCGTTTCGGCGCTTATGTACTGCTGGGGGCCGCCACCCTCCTGTCCATTGGCATCGTGGTCAATGTCAACTACTACACCATAGGCTGCGGCGGCACCGACGCCGCCCCCGTGCTCTACAACAGCGATGCATGGCGCACTTGGAACTCCGCACTGTTTCACCTCGGAGTCGGAGGCGAGGACATACCCTCCACCTACGGCATGTACGGCGGCATCATTGCCGCAGTCATGGCACTCACCGGCATCAGCGTCACCGCCGGACTGATGGTGAGCATGGCCGCCATCCTCGTGTCCATACTATGCTCCGGCGTCATCGCTTGGCGCCTGACGGACAATCGCCGTATCGCTGCTGTGTCCATGGCCTGCTGCGCCGCCGTATGCTACTTCCTGGCCTCGGGCACGCTTCTGATCAAAGACGCCTGGGTGTGCGCCTCCTTCGCCTTGGTAGGCGTCGGATTTGCATCCTCGGGCGACCGAAGTATGCGCCGCATCATTACCCCTGTATATATCGGTGCGGTTATGCTCCTGTTGGTGCGCCCCAATATGCTGTTGGCCATAGTTATAGGCACTGTGATGTGCATCCTGCCCGCCGCTGTCCAAGCCGAGAATCGCCGCCGCGCATGGACCTATATCGGGCTGTGCTCGGCCTTCTGCCTTCTGCTGTGGGGCGTGGCATATATCGTCAGTATTACGCCCAACGCCGACGACATCATCAATATCAACGTCTCCAACGAATGGATACGCTACGATGCTCCCAATCAGCTGGCCTACTACAACATCATCGGCGACTACTCCTCCGTTCCCGTCATCTACAAAGTGCTGCTGCTGCCGCTGACCGCCGCCATTCAATTCCTCATACCTTTCCCCTGGAACTGGGGGCGCGACATTCTATACGGGCCCACATCATTCTACGCCCATATCGCCTATCCGTGGTATCTCTTCGGGCTTATGTTCTTGTACTACCTCTTTTTCAGCCGCAGCGAATACTCGATGACCATACCATACTTCCGCCTCAAGACACTCACGCGCCTGGTACTGTGGGGCTTGTTGTGCTGGCTCATACCCTGCTTCCTTTTCGGCGGTACCATCTCGCGCTACGGCCTTATGGTGGTGCCCCTGGTGGCGCCCGCCGTAGCCGTGGCCGTCCTCGGACCCAAGTACTCGATACGCCCATGGTTGACCTGGAGCAGCCTGTTTCTGCTGGTGGCGCTTGTCGCCTGCTTTATTATGCAGACCATCCTCTTTCCGCCCGTCCAATGAAATAATCCGCCCGCAACAGGCGTTATAAATATAACGGCCATAGTAGCTACAGTAGCTACAATAGCCGACGCCGCCGTAACAGCCAAAAACGATATGCAGATAGCCGTCATTACCATCACCCGTAACAACGCCGAAGGGCTGCGCCGCACCATTGCCTCGGTGCGTCGTCAGACTTACGCGGACATGCTGCATATCATCGTCGACGGCCAAAGTGCCGACGACACCGCCGAAATCCTCGCTGCCGAGCGCCGCGCCGCCACCGCCACAATCCTGAGTGCGCCCCCCGCCGGGGTCTACGATGCCATCAATCGCGGCATCCAAGCCGCCCTCGAAGCCGGCGCAGACGTCATAGGCCTGTTGCACGCCGGCGACACGTACAGCAGCGACACGATAGTGGCGCAGATTGCCCGCGCTTTCGTCGCCCCCTGTGCGACGGCAACATCAGTCCCGGCAGCGTCAGTCCCGACGGCCACAGCCACGTCATGCACGACCGCAGCGGCCACGGAAAGCCCGAGAGCGGGCACGGAAGGCCCGTCAGCCCCCGACTTTGTCTACGGCGACTTGCATTACAGCCGCCCGGGCAGCGACAAGGTGCTGCGATACTACGGCGCCTCACACTTCACCCCCGCGATGCTACGCCAAGGCTATGCCCCGCCACACCCCACGCTGTACCTGAGCCGCCGCGCCGCGCTCTCCGTAGGTCCTTACGACACAAGTTTCCGTGTCGGAGGCGACTTTGAAATGTGGCTGCGCCTGTACGAGCGCTCCGAGTTGACCCCGCGCTATCTGCCCCTGGATATGGTGTGCATGGACACCGGAGGCCTGTCACAGCGCTGGTACTCGCGACTGATCACCAATAACCGCGAACGGCTGCGCTCGTTCCGAATGCACGGCCTGCCCGCTTCGCACCTCAACATCCTCAGACACTACACACACGTCATAAAAAGCTATATATGTCGCAAATAACGATGACCGAACACTTTGATCGCCCCGGTGACACCCCGACGCCCGAACCCGACAAGACGCTGCTGGCCCTGTGCCCCGGCGCCGAGTTTATGGTCAAGTACCTGGCTCATGCTTGGGGCTCGGATTGGCGCGTAATCACACGCCCCGAAGACGGCGTCGCTGTCGATGCAGCCGTAATGATTAGCTCCACAGACATCTACGACGTCACCGAAGGCCGCGACTACGCCGAAGACACACGGCTGAAATCCGATTCGCCCTTGGTGCGCGACGAGGCCATGTTCGCCGACTTTTGCAGCCGTCACGCGCTACCCTGCCTGATACTGCGCGCGGCCAATATCATAGGCACCGGAATGACCGGACTGCCCATGCGCATGGCCCGAGGCATAGCACGCGGAATGCTGATGCACATCCAAGGCAACGACGCCGCAGTCAGCGTCGTACACGCCCTGGACGTGGCACGCCTGAGTGTGACGCTGCAACGCGCCCCCGGCATATACAACCTCACCGACGGCACCTCGCCGACAGTGGACACACTCATCGATGCGCTGGCTCATCGCATGAGCGACAAGAGGGTGGGGACGCTGCGCCCTCGCTGGGCACGATGGCTCTACGGACGCCGCTACTACGACACACTGACGCACACCCTGACCTTCGACGACAGCCGCCTACGCCGTACCCTCGAAGACCTCGGCGCCGACACAGCCATGACCCAAGTTGTAAATCGCCTCAATACACACACTTATGGCCAAGACGACATCTAAGGCGACGGATAGGGCGACCTCCAAGCCGGCCTCCAAGGCGACACTCTTCGGCAAGGCCGCATCCGCAGTGGCGCAGACAGCTCCGTCGCTGAAAAGCGTGGCCAAGATGCTGCTGCAATCGCGCTGCACACGCCCGTGGCCGCACCGCGACATCGCACTCGGCGACGCCATAGTCGTCATGGGCAACGGACCGTCGCTGGCGCAGACCATAGCCGAACACGGCGACCGCCTGGCAACGATGCCGACCATGGCCGTCAACTTCGCCGCCATCGCGCCAGAATTCACACGCCTGCGCCCCCGGTACTACATTATGGTGGACCCGCTGTTTTTTGCCCCCTCCGACCAACCAAATATGGTGCGCCTGCGCCAAGCGCTCGCCGCCGTCGATTGGGATATGACACTGATTGTGCCCCAAGGCAAAGTCGTCGCCCTCGACCCCGCCATCACCGCAAACAAGCATATACATCCACTGTGCATCAACGCCGTAGGACTTGAGGGCTGGCGTTGGCTGACGCATTGGGCATACACACATCGTCTGGGGATGCCGCGCCCGCGCAACGTCCTGATTCCCGCCATTATGGCAGCCGCATGGCTCGGATTCGGCACCATATACGTCGCCGGTGCCGACCACTCGTGGATGCGCACCATCGCCGTGGACGACGACAATAACGTCATCTCCGTGCAGCCGCACTTCTACAAAGACGATGCGTCGGAGCAAAAGCGCGTGGACACAACCTACCGCGGATACCGGCTGCACGACATTGTGCACAGCTTCTACGTCGCCTTCCGCAGCTACCACCTGCTGCAAGCCTGGGCCCGCAGCCGCCGTATAGACATCTTCAATATCACCCCCGGCTCGTACATCGACGCCTTCGAGCGCCGCACCCTCGACTGACCCATCCCATCCCCTCACACCTATAATAGCAATAAAAGCCATAATAGCTATTACAGCCATAATAGCCACCTCCACCCTCAAAAATAATAAGACAGCGATGAAAAGACAATCAAACTCTGACAGCGGGTTGCGCCGCTATCTAATCACTTTAATATCAGCATTGTTTGTCGCAACGGCGGCTTCGGCCTCACCGACCTTCGACAAGCCGGACTTCGCCTATCCGCGCGATGTGATACGCGATGCCGATGCCGCCCTGGCCCAAGCCGTCCGCGATGGCGATGCTGCGGTGCAGCTGTTGGCTCTGATGCAAAAGACCAAAGCCGCCGAATCCATAGACGCCGATTCGCTCAAGACTTCCATAGCCGACGTCCTGCAATTCGCCGCACGACAAAAGACGCCCGATGCCAAGGCCTTGTTCAACCTCTATGCCGCTCAACTTTACAACAAATACCGCGCCGACAATCGCTGGCGTATGAGTGGAAACACGCTGCCCCAAGGGCCGCGCCCGGCAGACATCGCCGAGTGGGACACCGCCGCCTTTACGGCAGTGGTGGACTCGCTGCTCGCCGAGGCATGGAAGGCCGCCGACAACACCCCAATAGAGCGTTGGGCCAAGGCCGTCAAGGCCGACCGCCTTACGCGCACATACTACCCCGCGGTATGCGATTTTGTCGCCTCCAAAATTTTGGAAGGCGGACTGATGCACTCGCCGTCGCTGTCCACTGCCGTTCGCGAACAAATCCTTGCCAAGCACCCCGAAGGCTCGGCCCCGTGGATGATGTGGACGGCCAAACTTGCGGCCCAATTCGCGCCCGGCGATAACGCCAAAGCCACACTCGACCTTTGGGCCAAGTACAAGGCCAATCCCAACAGCGAAATCATAGCCTACACCATACTGACCACTCCGCTGAACTTAAACAAAAAACTCGGAGACAAAGCATACCTGGCCACCCTCCAAGACCTCGCCCAAGGCGTACAGGGCACGTGGGTCGAGCCTTACGCCCTCAACGCCATTGCCGACTTCACCAAGCCGAGCATCTCGATACGTCCTGTCGGGGAAGTCGGCATAGCCGGACAAGATATCATCCTGAAATACACCGTCCGCAATGTCAAAACCGCCGAGTTGCGTTTCTATAAATACAACGGATACCGCGTCAGCTATAAGGTAAAGCCTGTCAAGGCCGTCACCTTGAACCTCAACGCCGACGACCCCGCGGTAGACGTCACGGACAGCGTGGCCGTGCAATTGCCCGAAGGCCGCTACAGCTACATTGTCGCACTTGACGGCAAAAAGGCCGACAACAGAGGCGATATAACCGTCATAGAATACCTCCCGGCGGTCATCATCAACGACAGCGGGACATTCGTCACTATGGTCGATGCCGCTTCGGGCAAGCCGGTCCAAGGGCTCGAATTACTCGTGGACAAAGGCACTAAAAAGAACCGATACACTTCGCTGGGACGCACCGACGCCCACGGAACGGTGAAAACGCCCCGGTCCATAATCGGCGAACTATGCTATCGAACATCTTCAGGCATAGTAGATTGCCGACAAAGAGTATACGCAGAACCCAAGCGCAGGTACAGCCAAAGTCCCCAAACCCTGACCGTCTCCACCGACCTGTCCACCTATCGTCCCGGTCAGCAAGTGCGCTGGATTGCGGTTTTAGCCGATACGGTGAAGGCATTGCCCGGCATCGAGCTTATTGCCGAATTGCATTCAAACGAAAAGACCCTGGCCGAGCACAAGGCAGTCACTGACGAGTACGGCCGCGCCACGGGCATTTTCACCATACCCGAGGACACGCGTATGGGCACGCACCGCATATATGTCCGTAGCAAAAACGCCTCGGATGTCGCGCCGGTCACCGTCGGCGACTTCAGCCTTCCGCAGGCGCGCCTCGATTCGCTTGTCGCCATACCGAATTATGCAACCAATTCGGCCGTAATACGCGGACTGGCTTCCTCCTATGCCGGGCTGCCCATAGCGGGTGCCACCGTGACATTCAGGGATGACGATGACGACGAGCTATGCGACACCGTGACCACCGGCGCCGACGGACGCTTCGAGTTGCGTCTGGACAGCATCAATACCATTCAAGAACCTATATCTTACTATGTTAAGAGAACGAGCGAATACAACCGTTGCATCGATGGTGACATTACACTGACCACGCCTGCGGGTACAACCATCAGCGAAAAATTCAGCTTTGACGCCATATTCCCCAATAAGATTACGGTCGATGTCCTGCAAAACGGCAAGTCCGACCAAAGTCTCGACGCCTCAAAGCCCGTGACGGCGAAAGTCGTCATGACCGCGCCGGACAAGTCTGAGATTAAGGACGCCGCCATCACCTGGATCATAAAGCTCAATTCCGAGGCACCCAAAGACAGTGTCATACGACAAGGCACCGCTACCGTCGGCGAATTTGCCCCGGACATCTCCGGCATAACCCCCGGCAAGTACGTCCTGGAAGTATGTCCGCAGGATTCCACCGCCGCCAAGGCCGCCAAAGACCTGCTAATCTACGACACTAAGGTTAACATTACGCCCAACGGCGAGATTATATGGACGCCAGACACTCGCGTAGAGGACGGCATCCTGACATTAGGAGTAGTCCACAAAGCTACTTACGTGCTTTTTGCTGCCGAAAAAGGCACACCCGTCATCCGCTGCTTCGAAGCCGGATGGCATCACGTCAACCTCTACGAAATACTCGGCGATGATGCTTCGGGTACGGTATACATTGTAGGTATACGCGATGGGAAAGACTGCCAAGAATCGGTAACTTTGGGCGCCAAGCCCGAGAAGCCGCAGATGCGCGTCATCACCGAGACCTTCCGCGACCGCGTCACCGCCGGAACCAAAGAGCAATGGCGTCTGCGCACGGTCGATGCCGACGGACGCGGTATCTCCGCCGCCCTGGCCCTGAATATGTACGACACGCGCATCCTGACGTTCTATTCGATGAGTACGTTGAGCCCGGCTCGGGCAAGTCGCGGATACTATCGTGACTTTGACATCGATATGCCGTATTACCGTATGTACGGATTCAATGCCTCTATATATCCTGAATTGTCGGACGTTCTCACTCTTGATTTGCCCGACTGGATATACGAGAAACCTCGCTTATTTATCCGCGGCGTAGGCACACGAATGTACAAGGCCAATAGCCGAGCCAATAATACTGAAGAATACGCGGAAGATGTGGAAGAATGCGTTTCTATGGCGTGCGCTCCCGAGGTCAAGATGGACAATGGCCTCGCCCTCGTAGAGAACGTTGTCGTTGCTTACGGGAGGGATGCGGCCGTCGGGACCCCGCAGCCAAGCGTCTTGTCGCAAGTTGAGTTCCGTAAGGACGACACCTTGAACGCGCTGTGGCAGCCGACACTGACCACCGATGGTGATGGATACGCCGACATCGCGGTGGACATCCCGGCCACGCCCTCGACATGGCATTTCACGGCCACGGCGTGGACCAAGGATATGCGCACCGCATCGCTCAAGCAGACGGTCACCTCTGTCAAGGCCGTGATAGTCAAGGCTGTCGTGCCGCAGTTCATCCGCCGCGGCGACCGTGCCGAGCTCCTCACCAATATCACCAACAACACCGACACGCCTACGCGTATCACTGCCGTGGCCGAAGTCTTTGACGTCAAGAGTGACTCGGTACTGGCCTCCAAGTCCTACACCCTGGATTTGGCCGCCGGCGCCTCGGGCATAGTGTCGATGGATGTCGACCCGAGCCTGACACTTGCCGATGCCGACAGCCTGGGCTTCCGCGTACGCGCGGCCAATGACGTCTGTGGCGACGGCGAGCAATACGCCTTGCCGCTGCTGGCTTCGTCGGCACGCGTGTGCGACAGCCGCAACTTCTACCTCGGCGCCGCCGACAGCATCCTCTCGCTCGACCTCCCGGCCATCGAAGGTACGGACGCCGTCCGCTCGCTACACTTCACCGCCAATCCCATGTGGAGCGTCGTCGAAGCATTGCCTTCCATCACCGAAATGCCTTCATCCACGGCTATTTGCGCCGCCAACGCCTATTTCGGTACCGTCATCGCCCTGAGCCTGCACAAGGCTCATCCCGAGCTGGACATCCCCGTGGACGTCAAGCAGGCACGCGATATACGCCGCCAAGCCGTCAAGGTCCTTTCCGACCTCCAACGCCATGACGGCGGACTATCCTGGGGCAAATGGTGCAGCGAATCGTCACTCTGGGCCACGCTCTTCGTCCTGGACCGCATAGCCACATTGCGTATGGCCGGGTACGACACCGCAGACATCGATGCCCTGTGCACCGAAGCGCTCCGCTATGCGGACGAACGTGTCGAGGCGCCGGACTACACCTACGCCGCACTGCGCCCCGCGTGGGACACCCCCGCACCGAGCCTCAACGCCCGTCAGGTCATCGACAAAACCGTACAGCATATCATCAAAAATTGGAAGAAATTCTCGGTACACGACAAGGCCGTAGCCGCACTGGTGCTCCATTACAACGGCAACCGCGCCATGGCCCGTACCATCATCGGCTCGCTTGACCAATTCGGCACACATCGCCCCGGCAAGGGTATGGAATTCCGTAATGTCCGCGACCTGCTCACCTACGGCAACCTCCTCGAAGCCTACGGCGCCGTCACCGGGCAGTCCGCACAGACCGATGCCATACGCGAATACCTGATTGTACGCCGCCAAGGCACCGATTGGGGCAACAGCGCCATCACGGCATACACTGTGGACGCTTTCATCAACAGCGGCACTTCATGGGCCTCCGACCCCGTAGCACCATACGCCACCTTCGGCGGACGGCCCGTAGCCATATCCGATATTGACGGACGCAAAGGCATAATCGACACCGCCATTACCGATACCGGCGCCGGGACACTGACGCTGGACAAGCGCTCGAATGTTCCGGCCTACGGCGCCGTCACCGATGTATACACCGCTGAGGCTTCCAAGATTAACGCATTCACCGACGGCGAAATTTCCATAGACAAGATGCTCACTGTCACCGCCCCCGACGGCAAGACATACGCCATTCGAGACGACACCGAAGTCCCCGTCGGTTCGACAGTCACCGTACGTCTCACCATCAAGGCCGACCGACCTTACAGCTGCATCACCGTAGCCGACGAGCGTCCTGTCGGCCTCATCCCGCAAGAGCAAGTGTCGCAATACGTGTGGAACAACTCGCTGGGCGCCTACCGCGAAAGCCGCCCGGATCGCACCAATTTCTACATGTATTATATGCCCAAAGGTGTGTACGTCTACGAGTACAAGCTCTATGCCACCGTTGCCGGCACTTACACCTCCGGCGTAGCCGTCGTCACCTGCGACCAAGCTCCCGACCTGACCGCCCACAGCGCCGGCTCGCGGCTGGTTATCACCCCCGCCAAATAATCCGGAATGCCAAGATAATTCCCAATGACACAGACAGGGCGGACGCCATACTCCTCGGCGTCCGCCCCGTCTTTTTTATACTCCCTAAGTTCCTTAAAGTCCCCCAAGGCACTTCCATAAATCCTTAAAGACCCTAAGGGCTCTGAAGTCCTTAGGGTCCCAAAGGTCCCTAACGATAATTGTCAAGTGATTGATAGTTATACTTATAGCTAAAAGTTATTGTCCTCGATATTATACTTCACTTCTGCTCCGGTCAGGGCGTTGACGTAGTCTATGAATTTCTCGCCGGAGGTTACGTAATCGGGCATGGTCAGGCCCATTCTGTCTATTTCCGGTTGCTTGTCTCGGATGATTGTGTTCATCTCCTCGGCTTTATTATAGTAATAGTCGATGTTATATATCGTAATCAATCGGTCTACGAGGTCTGTCAGTACAACATTGTGTGCTTTTTCCGTTTCACCGATAAGTATCAGGTACTCGGGAGTACATTTGCAGTAAGTCGATTGCTCTTTTATCTGCTTGATATTAGTAGTCATTTTCCACCAGCGAACAAGCACTACGATGGACAATATGATGTAAGCGATGATTACTATCAGCGTGAAAACGGCAAATCCGGACATTTCGTCTCGGCGGCTGTAAAAGTCGTCATAATAAGCGAAGGCCGGGGTTGCGCATAGGACGGCGCAGACGGCTACTAAGATTTTTTTCATGTTGTTGCGTATTATAGGTTTGAGAGTTGACGGGGTGGTTAGCGTTTGATGAGGTGGTTGCGCTTGATTTTGATGGTGACGCGCAGCTGCTGCTCGGGATGAGCTTCGGGATCTATCCGGCATATACGACACTCGAAGATGTCGCCCCAGCCCATATCAAAGAAGGCGGCCAATTCGGTATTGTGGCCGCGCGGCACGTAGCCTATCAGGTATTCCTCGCAGTCGTCCTCGGTTTCAAGACACTCATTATACATCAGCGGTTTGTCGTGATATGCAGGGCATTCCATAGTGTCTTGCGGCTCGTCGCGGTAGACTATGGCGATAGCTTCGGGGTCATAGCGATTGTCCGCTTCGCGCACCAGCTGAAGTTCGGTCCCTATTTTCAGTTTATCCCACACTTCGTCGGCATCGTGATACATACGTCCGGCAACGTGGCAATCCATGTAGTAGAGCTTTCTTTTTTCCATAACTTTATATGTTTTTTGTTTGACGGTACAAAATTACGGGTACATTGACCCAAAACATGGTACAATCAAAAAAACATGGAAAAAAAGTGTATGAAAACGCGCGATGCCCTTCATCGGCATCAAGAGTATCAGGGCTACTGCTGCGAATATCACTCCCGCTTGACGGCGGCGGCAAGGTGCATAGCCTTGATGTCTTCGGCAAGAGCCTGCGGCGTAAGCACTTGCAGCCATTCGCCTTGCGAAAGCAGGTAGGTCTTGAAATCGAACGTGGGGCGCAGCCGTATCTCGTAGTCTGTGTAGTCGTCGCCGCTTCCTATGACGCTCTGTGTCGGGTGTATGGGAAGGTCGCGAACATAGTAACGTTCGCTGCCATAGGCACGTACGGTGATGCGCTCCATCGGGATAGACGGGTCGTAGTAGATGCCGTAAAAATCCTTGAAAAACGCTGCGGCACTGAAATCTCGCGGCATGACGAAGCTCTCGGGCAGGATTTCGAGGCGGCAAATGCGGTCAAAAGATAGTATGCGGAAGTCGTCCTTAAGCGGAAAGCGCACAAGCACATACCATCGGCGTTTGTACAACTTGACACAATAGGGCTCGACTTCGTAACGCAAAGTATCCTCGGACTGATACTTGTGGTATTCGATGCCAATCATGTGCGAAGTCTTCATCGCCTCTATGGCGCTTCGCAGCGCCTCGCCCTCCGACGGCACCGATTCGAGAAGTATACGGTCGTGTACCGCCCGATTTTCGGCTATGATATTGTTCAGCGACAGGGTATTGGCCATCCAACTGAGCACCGAATGACGGTCCGGCACTTCGAGGTCGGCGATGCTGTAGCGGCAGCCGTTCGAGCGGTCGCAGACAATGCGGATGCCGAAAATATCCTCGATTTCGTCGCGATGCCTATTGAAGGACGTGCGCGCCGGCGGAGTGCCTTCGTATAAGGACGAGCGCTCCCAGAGGTCGCAAATTTCGTCGAAGGTCAGCGGGCCAAAGCGGTATATCGTTTCGACAAGCCATACGTAAGTCTTGAAAAGCTGCTTGTGTCGCATGATTCTCTTATTGTTAGGGGTTTTTAGAGTCCTTAGGGACCTTAGAGACCTTAGGAACTAATTTATTTTGGGGGGCTTTAGGGCCTTTTGGGGTGTGGAAACTCTTGGAGCAGGGCTTCGACTCGGGTGGCGAAGTCCTCGTCGTCTATGTCATAGGGTAGGGGATGCAGGGTGAAGCCGCGGCGCTCCATGCCCCTGAACCACGTCATCTGGCGCTTGGCAAATTGGTGTATAGCCGTTTCGAGGGCCGTCACCATCTCGTCATACTTTAATTTTCCGGTCAGGTACAGGGTCAAGTATTTGTATTCCAGTCCGTAGGCAAGCAGGGTCTCGGGGTCGACACCTCGATCCAGCAGTGCTCGCACTTCCTCGACCATTCCGGCTTGAAGGCGCGTATGCAGCCGCTCGGAAATGCGGTGACGGCGGCTGTCGCGGTCGATGTCCATCAGCAGTATCAGCGCCTCGGGTCGTCGGGAAGTCCCGGCACGCGCGGCCTGTGCCGCTTCGGGGTGCTCGCGGTAATAGGTCTCGATTTCGATGGCGCGTATGGCGCGAGCCGCCGTGTCCACATCGGTGGTGTTGTGCATGGTCTTCATTGCGGCCAGTCGCTCGGTCAGTTGGGCGAGGGTGTAGCCGCGCAGACTGTCGCGCAACGCCTCATTGACAGGCACTTCGGGCAGCCGCAGGCCGTTGAGCACCGCCTCAAGGTACATACCCGTACCGCCGCACAATATCACGTTGCGGCCGCGTCGCCGTATGTCGGCATAGGCCGCCTCGTAGTCGTGCAGATAGCGGTATAGATTGTACTTCTCGCCCGCCTCGGCGATGTCTATCAGGTGGTAGGGCGTATCGCCGTATTCGTCAAGGTCTTTGCCCGTGCCGATGTCCATATCGCGGTACACTTGGCGCGAATCGGCGCTGATGATCTCGGCGTCAATGAGGTGCGCAAGTGCCACGGCGCGGCGTGTCTTGCCGCAGGCCGTCGGCCCGGTGATTACTATCAGTGGCAACATAATAATGTGGAATGTCGATGTCGGATGTGAAATGTGTGAATGGAGTATGAGCCGTGGAATGGGATGTCGGATGTGGGATGCGAATGTCGAACTCGGGCGTGGGATGTGGAAGTGGGGTGTGGGATGGGCGCTGACGGTTTCCATCGCTTTTGTTGCGGCCTATGGGTGTCGGGGCGTCATCTGCACAGCAGTCGGCGCAGTCGCCATAGGGGCGTGTCTTGGTTGTGCGCGGCGATGTACAGCCACCGATCGTCTTGGAAGTCGATGTCGCGGTTGAGGGAATCGCTCAGGCTGAAGGTGGGGCGGTAGCCCTTGTCCGGGTGCTTGCGCCTTCCCGTGCGGTCGTATGTCTGCCACGTCGTGGCTATGGTGTATATGCGCAGTATCTCGGAGCATAATTCGGGCGTCAAGCGGTATACGCGTGACAGGCTTTGCACCTCGGCAACGGTCATCCATCGGCCTGGCAGTCGGTCGGGCAGCCGCCCGTGTATCTTGCAGACGTAATGACGCCCTTGGTCCTCGCCTTCGTCGAAGTAGTACAATAGCCGCAGGTCGATGGCGTCGGTGTCGGTACGTAGCGACGCCGTCACTGCCTCGGCATCGCCCTTGCCTATATAGGGCGTGTCGTACAGACCCGAGGCGTCTTTGCTCAGCAGCAATTGTCCGTCGTGTATCACCAGACAGCGGCACAGCTCGCGACGACGCCGCGACTTGGCGGCAGCTTCGGCACGCGCCAGACATGCTTCGCTGTTGTAGCGCATACCCAGATATACCAGCGAAACCAGGTACAGCACCAGCGGCACGGCGTAGAAGTAGTAGCGGTCGGGCGAATTGAAGTTGACGTTGATGTAAAAGGCGTAGTAGTAGGTCCAGTCCACAACGGCCATCGCTCCCGACAGCTTCATCGTATATCGCAATAGGTAGCATATCTCGTCGTAGGTGCCGGAGTATGCCGCCGCGTGTCGCCTCAGACGGATGTGCGCGATGACCGCAAACACAAAGACTGACGGATACACTATCAGTGCACTCACGTAGGGAATGTCCTCATTGATGCTCGACGGATCAAAGATTTTGGCCATAATCTTGGTCTGTATCATCAGACTTATGGCCACCATCACCACTGCGGTGACGGTCAGCGCCGTGGATATAAACCGCGCAAATATAAGGTCCTGCCCCGACTGCTCGGAATTGCGGCCGAAAAGTAGCAAAATACGAGCCAGTAGCAGCGTAATCACACCCACGGCCAAGTGCCCGAAGGCTATGGACAGCAGCACCGTCAGCGTCACCGCCCCGAAGGACAGACGCCAGTCAAACCATACTTGGCGTATGGCTTCCGGTTTTTCGGCGGCGTTGTCGGTGGTATACATATCTGGCGGAGACTTTTTGGGTAATGCGGTTGGCTTTTTTTTTCAAAAATATAAACCGATGAAGCGGGCTGATTGTTCGGTCGAAAGTGAAAAACCTTTTTATTTGAGTCCTTAGGGGTCTTTAAGGTCTTTAGGAACTTTAGGCTCTTTAAGGACCTTGGGGGCTTTAAGGACTTTAAGAACCTTTAAGTCTTTATACCTTATACCTTAAGGACTTTCCACTTTTCCGAGGCTGTGGATGCCGGCCGGACTCGCTTTACTTAAATTGGCGTTGGAGGTAGCGCAGCATATTGGCGTAGACGACGGCGCGGCTGTTGCAGCCGTTGATGCTGTGGTTCATATTTGGAAAAATCATCATGTCGCACAGTATGCCAAGGCTTTGAAGACGCGATACATATTCGTAGGTGTTGGCCGGATGGACGTTGTCGTCGGCGCTGCCGCACATTATCAGCAGCGGGCACTTGAGGTTGGCGGCCAGTTTGAGGGGGGCGCTGTTGTTGTATCCGGCATCGTTTTGCTGCGGGGTCTGCATAAAGCGCTCGCCGTATATCGTGTCGTAGTATCGCCAATCGGTGACCGGAGCAATGGAGACGCAGGCGGCATAGGGGGCATCCGCCGCACTTGCGGCCATGAGGGCTTCAAATCCGCCGTAACTCCACCCATAGATGGCTATGCGCTCGGGGTCGGCCCACGGCATGGTGGCTATGTGTCGTGCAGCGGCCACTTGGTCGATGGTTTCGTAGTGTCCGAGGTTGCGGTATACGCAGTGCATAAATTTGTTGCCGCGTGCCGCTGTGCCGCGTCCGTCGACACATACGGTGATGATGCCTTTTTGTGCAAAGTAATACATCCAGTCCATTTCCCAGCGGTCAAGCACTACTTGTGACCCGGGACCGGAGTACTGGTACATCACCACCGGATAGCGGCGCGAGGGCTCGAGCGTACTCGGGCGCACGACATAGCCGTTGAGCATATTGCCGTCGGAGGGCACTTGTATCCATTCCTTGGTGACGCCCATATCGGCGTAGGCGGCGCGGTATGCGCTGTTGTCCAGCAGTGTACGCAGCGACTTGCCGGCGGCGCTGCACATGGTGTACAGCGGGGCGGTGTCTTTGTCGGAGTAGCTGTACATCGCGTATCGGCAGCCGGGCGACATCTCGGCCGCGGCAGTGCCGTGTCCGTCGGCATCGCTGCCCGGCACGGCCACACGTGTCACCGTCCCTTTGGCATCGCGCCGCATCACGTTGCGGTCTTTGGGCGTAGGCATTGCCGCCTGAAAGTAGCGGTTGCCGGCTGCATCGACGCCGTAGTACTCGGTGACGTCATAGTCCGTGGAGACAAGGCGCGAGGTCAACGCCCCGGCATAACTATATTTGTAAAGCTGCATGCGGTCGCCGTTGCGAGCACTCATAATAACCATCCCGTCAGCTTCGTAGGCTATGTTTTGGTAAGTCTCGGGCGCTATCCATGCCGGTGATTCTTCGGTGTAGACGCTGCGTACCACCGTGCTCAGAGGATTGACGGAATAGAGCGTCATCTTGCTTTGATTGCGATCCAGGGCTACGGCCATCAGCGATCCCGTGGGCGCAAAGTGTATGCGCGGAATGTATTCTATCGATGTATCGGGCAGCGGCAGATCCTTGGTCTTGCGCTCGTCTATTTGGTAGCTATGGATGCTTACGCGCGAATTGGGCTGACCTGCTACGGGGTATTTGTAGCTCATCGACCCGGGATAGAGCGCGTATTGGTCCTTGGCGGAGCATGCGCCCTGGTATTGCGGCAGGCTGTACATGGGCACGGCGCTCTCGTCGTAGCGTATGTAGCACAGTACGGCGTTGTCCGGCGACCATGCCAGCGAGTTGGAGGTATCAAATTCCTCCTCGTACACCCAGTCGGGAGCGCCGTTTATAATCTTATTGACAGCGCCGTCATCGGTGACGGCTACTTCGGAGCCGTAGTCTAATTTCTTGATATAGATATTGTTTTCGCTTACAAAGGCCACCATACGGCCGTTTGGCGAGAACGATGCCGTGCGCACCTTGGAGTGTGCCGTGCTCAGCGGCTTGAGCAGGCGCGTACGCACCTCGTAGACGTAGTATGTCGCATCAAAACTGCGGCGGTAGACCTTGCGTATGTCGCGCCATACCAGAATCTTGGCGCCGTCATCGCTGAGCTTGAAGCCGTCAATGTCCGTCAGCGTGGTCTCGCGCGTATGGCCGAGGTCGAGCAGCGTCGAGGTCTTCTGGCCGGAGCGTATGTTGTAGACGTCGATGGTGCGGCCGTCGTCGCTGAGCATACAATAGCTCTCGCCGTCAGGCATATAGGTGAAATTGGAGGGCGTTGCGGCGCGATTGGCCGGGTAGACGTAAGCCTCAAGGCCGGATACATCGGCGTTGGCCGAAACGACTGCGGCCTGTGCCTCCGTCACTGCTATGACGCTGAGTGTCATCGCTATAAGTGCTGTGTATATTTTCATAATAATTTGGTATTTCAAATGTGGAATGTGGGTTGTGTCGGAACAGTCCCGAATGCCGGGGTTGAGGGACTTTAAGGTCTTTAAGGACTTTAGAGACCTTAGGGGCTTTAAGGACCTTAGTTTTTTTTAGTGGGATGGGTTGTTCTTAGAATAGTTTCATTTGGGGGTCATCATCGATTTTGGGCTTGGTGCGTTCGGCACTGCGTCGGCGGCCGGAGTTGTCTTGGCGCACCACCCAGTCGGTATCGCCGAGTATGTCGTCTATGGACGGGGCGTCCTGTGGCGCGGCCGATTTGACGGGCTTGGACGATACAGGGCGCGGCGTCTTGTTCTTGGGCGCGTTTCCGCCTGCGGTTGCGGTGGCATTCTTGCGACGTTCTTCTTCGAGTTGGCTCTTGAGCGAGGCTATGGTGTCCTCGTTGCGCTTTTTCTGCTGCTCGTAGTGGTCGAGACGGTCTTGTATCTCCTTGAGCTGACGTTGGATTTCGGGGTCGTCCATGGGGTCTTCCTCCTCGATTTGGCGCTGCAACTCGTTGATGGCGCTTTGGGCTTGCACGTTTTTACGGCGCTCTGCCGTGACTTGCTCCTGCAGTCGCACGACTTGGACGTTGAGCGCTTCGACGGCGGCGCTTTTGTCGTCTTTGAGCGCTTCGTCCAACTGCTTTTGCAGTCGTTCGGCACGGCCGCGTTCTTCGTTGCCTTGCCTTTTGGCGTCTTCGCTTTGCCGACGTGCCTCCTCGGCCTGCTTGCGTGCCTCGGCGACTTGGGCGTTGAGCGCTTCGATGGCGGCCTTGCCATCGTCCTTGGGTGCGGCTTCGAGCTCTATTTGCAGTTCGAGTATTTGGTCGTTGAGTTTGGCGATGTCTTGTTCGGCTGCAAGTCGCTTTTCGTCTGCTTGTACCGCCTGTTTCTTGGCTTCCTCGGCTTGCTTGCGTGCTTCATCGGCTTGCTTCTGTGCCTCGGCGACTTGGGCGTTGAGGTCCTCAATGACGGCCGAATCGGCGGCGGCCTCCGTGGCGGCATTGCTGCGCTTGGCTACCATTTGCTCGATTTGTTCGTGCAGTTCGGTATTCTCTTTTTCGTATACGGCGGCGACTTTCAGTTTATTAACCATGGATTGCCGCTCGAGTTCGAATTGTTCTTTCTCGGCTTCGAGGCGTGCCACGGTGCTTTCGAGGTCGTGGACGCGCTCGCTTAGGGCGCGGCGCTGGCGGTCGCTGCTCATCTGTTTCTGAGAAATCTCGGTGCGCTTGTCCTCGATTTCGCGGGCGCGTTGCTCGAGGTTTTTTACCGAGGTTTGCAGGGCGTCATTGTCCTTGCGCCATCGGGCCTCGGCCTCGCGTGCGGCTTGGTCTTTGAGGTTGGCGATATAGGCCTTGAGGCCGTCGTCAAGGCTTTTGTAGAGATATTTGCGCTGTGCCTCTGGGTCTACGGACTGCTTCAGAAAGTCCGGCAGCGATTGGTTGAAAACTTCGAGGACGCGGTCAAATATGGCTGCGGCGCGGTCGGCCTCGTCCGCCGCCGTTGCAGGCGACGTCTGCTCCGTCGCCGCTGCGGGCTTTGTGTCTTCGGCTCGGGATGTGTCCTGCGCTGTGGCGGCATTTGGCCGGATGTGTCGGTACATTCCCGAAGGCGTATCATCTCGGATGATGGCATCGTCGATGTCGTCTTCGCCGTCGCTGAATCCGAGGGCCTGTCGTATTTTGTCAAAGAATGGCATATCGTGTCTTTGTAGTGTTATATGTTGGGTGTGGTCGTATTATCCTGTGTATCAGTCGGCTTGAGTACCACGCCGATGCCGCGCCGCCCGTCGATGCCTATGGGCATAGGGGCTTTGAGGCGCACCACGCGCACGTAAGCGCTCTCGTACTCGGCATCTTGCGCGTCCAGGTACGCCGTGTCGTAGATGCCGTCGCCGCTGTAGGGGTTGATGGTGAAGTAGCCCACGCCGAAGGATGTGAGATTCTGGAAGAAATGCGTGCCTTGGCTGGGCTCGATGCGGTAGTCGCCCAGGGAGGCCTCGGCGATGAGACGTGCCGCCGAAATCTCGGGCCACTTGACGGGTATGCCCAGTGCCGGGTCGGAAGTGCCCCAGCGCCCCGGGCCTATGAGGATGTAGTTGCGGTCTTGGCTGACAAATTCGGCGTTGATGCGTGCAATTTCGGCGGCGATGTCGCGCGTGACCGCGCTGTCAAAGGCCTCGGGCCGCACGTACACCACTGTGTCTATGGCGTCTATGGCTCCGTGTCCCAGTGCTGTATTGCTGCGCAGTATCACCCGGTCGTCGGGGGCGTTGAGCACCGTGTCTTCCACCATATCTTTGCGGTCGATGATGGGACGTATTTGCAGCCAGTAGATGTGCCCCTTGTCGCCGGCGGCCCGGCGAGATGATTCGTTGATGACGCCTGCAAATTCGATTTCGATGGGACGCCCCATGGCCTGCTGTCCTTGCGTAAGCATAAAGTCTACGGCCGGCGCCAGCGGAAAGGCCTTGTCACGCAGGATGTTGGCAAATGTCACCACACGTCGTCCGCGCCCGAGGTTGTTGTCTACAAGTATATCGTTGTCGGCATCGTAGGTGGACACCATCAGGTCCAGCGCGCTGTCGCCGGCGTAGTCGCTGATGTTGCGCCGCACCAGGTTGAAGCTGTCGTCTACTTCGAAGCCGGAGGCTATGTCTCGCCCCAAAGCGTAGAAGTACCGCTGGGTGTCGCGCAGGGCCGTCTCGATGGTGGACGTCTGCAACACCTTGTCGGGATGTCGCGGCGAAAACCGCAAGGATGCTCCTCCATCGACAATGTATTTGCCCAGTCCGACAGCCACTTGTGCCACGCCGTCCTCGGCTTGCTCGTCACCTACTGGGTAGTAATTGAGCGACCGACCTACGCCCGCAAAGGACGGAAAGTACAGGTAACCGTGGCTCTCGCCCACGACTTCCTGAATGATGATGGCCATCTTTTCTTGGTCGATGACGTTACGCGTGGCGTTCATATACGCCTTCGAATCGGCGTAAAACACTGAGGCATACACGCCTTTGATGGCATCGGAAAGCAGCTTGAGCATCCGATACGGGTCTTTGACGTGCGGAATCATATACGTGGCGTAGATGCCTGCAAAGGGCTGATAATGTGAGTCTTCGAGCAGCGACGAACTGCGCACCGCCAGCGGCCGGTCCACAACCTCAAACAGCGCAAAAAAGTCTTCGATCAACCTCACCGGGAGCTTGGCCGACAGAAAGGCTTCGAGTATCTCGCTGTCGGAGGCGTTGCTCAACGCCAGTTGGTAGAGGTTGTTCTCGGCCATGAATTCGTCAAAGATGTCCGTGCACAGTACCACCGTGCGCGGTATGCTGATGGATACTCCGTCAAAGTGGTCGCACACGGGATTTTTCTTGATGATGGAGTCTACGAAGGCCAGACCGCGACCCTTGCCGCCGAGAGACCCCTGACCGATACGCGCAAAGTTGGAGTAATGGTCAAAGCGGTCTTTCTGGAACACGGCGACAACGCCGCGGTTCTTCATCTTGCGGTACTTGACGATGAGATCGAAGATGAGTTGGCGAACCGCGTCGGCCTCATCGAGACTGCAAAAACGATGCATCTTCATCACTTCGGCGATGGGGAACATCGCACGCGAGTACAGCCATCGCGAAATATCGTTGGACGATGCATGGTAGTACAGCGACTTGGCCGGAATCTCAAAGACGTGCTTCTGAAGGTCCTTGAGCGTGGACAACCGCATAATCTCTTTGCCCGTATCGGGGTCCTTGATGACAAAATCGCCGAAACCGAAGTTGCCCATAATGGCATCGCCCAAGTCTACGGGCAGTTTCTTGGAGTTCTTGTCGATGAACACCGCGCCCAAGGCTTCGGCCTCGGCGGCGTTGGAACTTTCTGATGACTCGATGATAATGGGCAAATGCGGGTCGCAGCGGCGTAGCCATCGCGACAATTCTATACCGGCGAGGCTGTCCTTGACGCCCTCACGGCGGAAGGAGACATCGCTGATGACGCCCAATGTGTGACCGCCGTATTTCTCGTATAAGGTCACGGCTTCCTCGTAGTCGCGCGCCAGCATCACCTTGGGACGTCCGCGCATTCGCAGCATCTGCTCGTGCTCGTTGAGCGCCTCGGTGGCAAAAGCCATGGATTGCTTCAACAGAAATTTGTAGATATGCGGCAGCACCGACGAGTAAAATCGTATCGAATCCTCTACCAGCAATATCATCTGAACGCCCACGTCATTGATGTCGTGCTCGGCGTTCATCTTGTCTTCCAGCAATTTGATGATGGCCAGCAGCAAGTCCATATTGCCCAACCACGAAAAGACGTAGTCGATGCCGGACATATCCTCGTGCTCGAGACGCCGCGACACTTCGCGCGAAAACGGCGTCAAGATCACTATCGGTGTGTCCGGAAAATTGCGCTTGAGACATCGCGCCCCCTCAAAAAAGGTGCTGATATCCACCCCGGGCATCGCCACCACAAGGTCGTAATGCTTGTTGCGTAGCTCGGCAAGAGCCGCATCAAAATCGGACACGCGTGTCACGCGCGGCGGCGACGACAAGTTCAACGCCACGTACTCGAAGTACAACTGCTCCTCCACACGCCCGTCTTCCTCCATCATGAAGGCGTCATAGGGCGAGGCTACAAGCAGGACGTTGAATATGCGGCACTGCATAAGGTCTTGAAATGCAGTGTCTTTGAGATATAATTGACTGAGAGCGTCCTCGTTCATTCCCTAAAAATCCGTAAGTTGGGTGCAGGAGTCTTTCGTACGGCTATCCTTACGACCGATGCCGACCGATGCCGAACTCTCTCGTATAGCCGCTTTTGTTTCCGCGAAGTTAAGAAATTTTTCTGAAAATACACACCCGTATTCTCGGAAAAATGACTGCCCGCAACGCCCGTTTGTCGGCCGTCTTAGTCTGCGGCTACAAGGCGTCTATGGCAACCGTGTCCAATGTGGCACGTACGGCTTCGATGTAGATGTCGGCGCTGTGGACATACCCCTTGTGTCGTAGGGCGTATTCCTTGGCACGGATGTCCAGAAGTATTCGCTCGCACTCGCGCGCATCCGGCGCTGACATAACGCGCTGTGCATCACGCCGAGCAACGTCCTCAATGGGGGTGATGTTCTCAGGAGTGGGGGCGGTGCGGCTGCTGTCGGAGCATGCGCCTAATGTCGCAACCAGAACGGCCGCAACAACCGAGGACGCCGCATGACGTATACGCCGCAGGCGTTCGGCGTTCGATGTGTACGCCGTATACTTGGCACGCCGTGTCGGCTTTTTATGTGTTATATGCTGTATACTTAATGTGTGTATCGTCATAGTGTGATGTCTCCTCTTTTTTGAGTATGTAGTGTGGCGGTTCGCGTATGTATTGTGGCGGCTCGGCCATCTTATAGCAATACCATAGCCAGTCGGGCGCACCCTTGCGCATCGGCCATGGCGTTGTGGTGGTGGTCAAAAGGTATGCCCAGATAGCTGCACAAGCACGGTAACGACTTGGAAGGACACTGCGCCTTGGGTATGGCTCGTCGTGCGGCCTGTAGTGTGCACCTGAATTCCTGCTCTGGTGGCTCAAGCTGATACACGCGGCAGGCGGCATTGATGCACCGATGGTCGAAGGAGGCGTTGTGTGCCACCAGAGGCAATCCTTCGGCCCATGCATATATGCGCCGCCATACCGTGCCGAAACTCGGCGCGTCAGCTGTGTCGGCACTAGTGATACCGTGTACAGCCGTGCAAAACCGCGAGTAGTATTCCGGCTCGGGACATACCAAGGTGTAGATGCTGTCGACGATGACGCCCTCGCGCACCTTGACCGCCCCTATGGCGCAGATGCTTGAGGGCTCGTTGTTGGCGGTCTCGACGTCTATGGCTACAAAGTCATTCATCGATTCGTGTCGCTATCGGCGTAATACCGGCGGATATCGTGCGCTATGTCTTCCATGAGCCATCGAGGTGTGGAGGTGGCGCCGCAGATGCCTATGGATGTGGCGCCGGCAGTCATCTCGGGGCGCACATCTTTGCTCTCGGCCACCAAGTAGCTGCGCTCATTGGCCTCGCGGCAGTGCCCGTAAAGCACACGGCCGTTACTGCTCTTGGCCCCGGCCACAAATATCACAACGTCATGGGCGCGTGCAAAGTCGCGCAAGTGCTCGCCGCGGTGCGCCACCTGACGGCAGATGGTGTCGGCATAAGTGAAACGCGCACCCTCGTGCATTCGCCGCCGTATCTCGCCGATGATGGCGGTGAAACCCTCAAGGGACTTGGTGGTCTGGCTGTACAGCGCGATATCGGTGTCGTAATCGAGCGCGTCAAGCCCGCCGAGGTCTTCCACGACTATGGCGGTGCCATCGGTCTGACCTACCAGTCCGTTGACTTCGGCGTGGCCGCGTCCGCCGTAGATGACTATCTGCAAGGCCTTGCCCTGACGCCGGGCCTCATCGTAATCGTGCTTGATACGCTGCTGTAGCCGCAGCACTACCGGGCAGGTGGCATCTATAAGCGTGATGCCGCGCTCGGCCGCTGTGGCGTAGGTCGCCGGCGGCTCGCCGTGGGCTCGCAACAGCACACGCACATCGTGTAGTCGTGACAGCTCGTCATGCGTGATTGTCTGCAACCCCGCGCGACGCAGCCGCTCGACTTCCATACTATTGTGTACGATGTCGCCCAGACAGTACAGACGGCACGCAGGCTGACGCTTCAATTCTTCCTCGGCCTTGGCTATGGCGTTGACCACCCCGAAGCAAAAGCCCGAGCTGGCATCTATCTCTATTTGAGGCATCATCGGTCCAAAACCCGTTGTACCAGTTCTTTGAGACAATCTAATTGCTGCTGCGGCGTCATATCGCTATTGTCCAGGTCGATGGCATCATCCGCCCGACGCAACGGGCTGACGGCGCGCGTCTCGTCCTGATGGTCGCGACTGCGCACATTCGCCAGTACGGCCTCGTAGGTGTCGGCGGTGTCGCCTTTTTGCTTCAACTCAAGATAGCGACGCATCGCTCGTGTCTCCGCCGGCGCATTGACAAATACCTTCAACTCGGCATCCGGAAATACCGTGGTGCCTATGTCGCGCCCGTCCATAACTATGCCGCGACGTTGCCCCATGGCTTGCTGCATCGCCGTCAGGCGCGTACGCACGCTCGGTATGGCCGAAACGCCGGAAACGGCATTGGACACGCGCAGGGTGCGTATCTCACCCTCAACATCTACTCCGTTGAGCATCGTGTGCTGGCTCCCGTCGGCTTGGACGGCAAAGTCTATGTCCAGCTCGGGCAACGCTCGCTCTAAGGCGGCTCGGTCAATATGCCCCTCGGCATCAATCATACCGTGGTCAAGGGCGTACAACGCCACCGAACGATACATTGCGCCCGAATCTACATAGCGGTAGCCCATGGCCGCAGCCAATGCCTTGGCCATAGTACTCTTGCCCGAAGACGAGTAACCGTCTATGGCAATGATGATGGGCTTATGGTGTAACTCTTTATCAGTGAACTTCATTGGATATATCTGTTGTGCCCCGATTTCGAGGGGCCGGTAGTCTGTTTCTATTTTAAATACTTAATGTCTTTAAGGTCCTTATGGACCCTAAGAACTCTAAGGACTCTAAGGACCTTGGCGGCGTTGGTGGATTAGTACCCTCAGTCGGGAGGGGTGGGGCGCTGCCTATTCCCGGCAGTCGTTAAAGCAGGTCGCGCAGATTGCACGAAATGTTCAGCATCAGGGTTGTAGCGCCCGTGTGCGGTTGGGCCAGCGCTATGCCTACGCCGAAAGCCTTGACGCGGATGCCGCCGGCAATCGAAAATCCGGAGACAAAACTACGCGAATAGGTACTCATATCCGTACGCGTCTTGTAGTTGTAGCCGATGCCTAAGTACCAGTTGGGACTGGATACAAGATCGGCGCCGAATACCAAGTGCCTGAAAAGATTGCTGCTGAAGCTGTCTTTGCGCTTGAATTCGCCCGTCTCGGTTCCGTCTCCGCTCTCGTAATACGGCATATGCCATTTGGTCAAGTTCCACGCTGTCACCGAGAAGCGTATCGGCAACGACCCGAAAGTCTGGGACCATCCCAAACGCAAGTCTATAGGCAACCGGTCGTAACTATTGTCAAATTTCTTGATCTGACCGCCGAGATTGGCCGCTACAAAGGACAATGACAGGTCTTTGTCGTCATCGTAATAATTGATACCCAGGTCGGTGGCAAGTGCCATAGCCGTATACCCGGCGTAGGCGTTGTACAGAAACTTGACATTGACGCCACCGCGCAACCGATCGGTAATATCATACGAATATTGGCCGCTGAAACTCACATCTTGCGCCGAAATTGTTCCCGTGATATTGCCCATCTCATCGGTCTCTTTCATTGAACCATAACCGTTGTACTGTATCGCTGCTCCCCAGGTGCCGTGCGCACCTACCTTTCGGGCATAACGTACCCCGGCAAAATTGGCCCCGCCGATATACCGCATATAGTTTAACGCCAATTGGTCACTCATCTCCTGACCCAGCAACGCCGGATTCTGATCGGTGGTCATGACGTCATCGTCTACCAGCGAAATATTCATCCCGCCAAGACCGTAAATCTTAGACGACGATGTTACATTCAGAAAACTGTATGACTGATCGCCGTCACGCCCTGAGGCATATAAAGACGTGGTACACAGTATTATCACGACCACGACACTGCGTATGGCCGAAGCTCGCACGCTTCGCCCTATAATATTATATATATAGGTTCCGATGGCGCTCTTTGAATATGGATCTCTATTCTGCATGTCTGTCTAATCTCGGGGCAAAATTACGCATCTTTTGTTTAATGCCAAAATTCCCCCTCTATCATTAACGGCAAAACTCCCTACATTATTATATTGTGCTCGCACTTGCCATTATATTGTAACCGCACTTGTCGCAAAACGATGATTATATAGCCGCAATTCTATGGCGTCCATAGTATAGCACGCTATACATCTTCTTGTGTACGAGGTGTTTGGCTACAATCACCGACTATGCTTTTGCTCCGCCTGAAAATTGGAAGGACTGTGCCGCAAAATGTAAGCGGCACAGCCCTTCAAGCATTCTATATATTGCACGCCCTCCTGTCGGTGACGTGTCTATCGGGTATAGGTACGTCTTGTCTGACGGCCGAGTGTCTTACTTGACGATAACTTTGGCAGTGCGGCTGCCCTGACGACGTATATACAAGCCGGTGGCGGGAACCTCGACACGCACACCTTGCAAGTTGTAATACTCTACGGGAGCATCGGCATCGTTGCCGTCTACGCTTATGTCGTTGACACCGCCCATATTCACGTAATCGGAGAATTCCTTGCGCAGGAAAGGCTCTTGCTCGTCACCATAGAAGCTTTTTTGGCTCTCGGTATATACCAACGGATAGCCGTAAGTGGCATCGTACTCTACAACACCGGTCTGGTGCTCAATCTCGTTGGTCATACCATAGTAAGTCATCGTCAAGATTCCTTCAAGCAGATTGCCGTAAGCATCGCGAGTGATGGACTCAAAACTGCCGCTTTCGCTGGGCTCGTCGCTGCCTTCGGCGTAGGTCGTCGTGCTTTCCTTGATCGAAAAACTGTTGTAGGGATTGATCTCGCGCCACTCGGTGACCACGATATTGCGGTCGCCCCAGTACGGATCGATGCTTTCGTCCGTGGTGGTATAATCTTTCTCGCCCGGTCCGTAGACCACTTTCACCGTGCCGGTTTCCTTGCCGTCGGAGATATGGCTGGCACTGAGAATGCGGTTGGCTCCCTGATAGAGCGCTCCGCCGTTCAGTATCTGGTTGTTACACTCTTTCCAAACGATATTGCCCAGCGTCGACCCCTGGCTCCACTCGTATTTGCCCGTTTCCCAATTCTCGCTGTAGGTGTAGGAGGTAATGGTCGCAGGTTTATTGTCCTCTCCATAGGCGATCACACTTTTGGACGCCGGAACATATCCGCCCATAACATCCCAGTCGGAACGAAGCACCTCGGTGACACGCCCTTGCGCATCGCGCGTCACATCGTATTTATACGAAGATTTGTCTTGTACCCATGCACCGTCGCTCATGACAAAACGAGTGTATGAGGTGATGAAAGTGGGCACTACTGCATCGTACGTAAACTCGAATTTCGAGGTCTCGCTCATCGCGTCAAGACTATTGCCGCTCTTAGTGAGCCCCGTAAGACGCTGCCCGTCTTCGTTGTAGGTATACTCATCGCGAGTATACCGTGCAGTGGTCGACTCGGAGGTCCAGTTGAGGTCCTCGCTGACATCGGTCAAAACCTTGCCCTGACGATTGTAGGTAGTCGTGTATCGACGATCGTTGTTCCACGCGCCATCCTTGATGCTCGAGTATAGCTGCGTGCCCGGACACCATATAGGCGCTTCGGTGGTTGCATCGCCGGAATCGGCGGCATAACGCGCTTTGAGCTTGCTGATGTTGTTGCCTGCTGCTGAAGCGCTGACAGCCATTAAGCCCAAGGCTATGGCTGTGGCAATTTGAATCCTCTTCATAACTGAAAAAATAGTAATTGTACTTATTATATATAACTGAAAAAAAGATATGCCTAATTAATGAGGCTGTATCTATCAACTGAAAAAATGTACCCATTGGCCTTTTTGACCGCTGCAAAATTACACACAATTTATCATTTACACCATCTGCATACGATTACATTTTACATACAAATGTCAAGCAATATGTAGCGCTTTGCTTGCACAAGTCTACCATACGCAGGATTACCCCCCCCCAAAAAAAAAATTTTTTTTAGACTATCCCATACATATCCTTTCGAACACATATATAGAGTCTCACAT
>CAKTOT010000018.1 GCA_934590135.1 uncultured Muribaculaceae bacterium | reverse complement strand
CCTTCGAGACCAACTGGATAGTCCCCTTAGGCCCCAACGTCAACCTCTTCGAAGACATGCTCGCCGACTTCCTCGGCATCCAACGCGGACGCGTCGTCGCCCTCAGCGCCGGCACCGCCGCCATACACCTCGGACTCGTAATGCTCGGCGTAGGAGTCGGCGACGAAGTCATCTGCCAATCCTTCACCTTCTCGGCCAGCGCAAACCCCGTACGATACTGCGGCGCCGACCCCGTATTCGTCGACAGCGACCCCGACACCTGGAACCTCGACCCCGAAGGCCTCGAAAAAGCCATCATCGACCGCCACGCCATCACCGGCAAATACCCCAAAGCAATCATCCCCGTATACCTCTACGGAATGCCCGCCCACATCGACCGAATACTCGCCGTCGCCGCCAAATACAACATCCCCGTACTGGAAGACGCCGCCGAAGGCCTCGGCAGCGAATTCCGCGGCCAAAAATGCGGAACCTTCGGCACATACGGCGCACTATCCTTCAACGGCAACAAAATCATCACCACCAGCGGCGGCGGAGCACTCATATGCCCCGACAAAGACGCCGCCGAGCGCGTCAAATTCTACGCCACACAAGCACGCGAAAACCGCCCATACTACTACCACAAAGTCATAGGATACAACTACCGCCTCTCCAACGTCAGCGCCGGCATCGGATGCGGCCAAATGGAAGTACTACCCGAACACCTACAACGACGCCGCGACATCGACGCCCTTTACGTCCGCCTACTGGCCGACATCCCGGGCTTGAAAGTACACACCAACCCCTCCGAAGAATTCAACAGCAACTACTGGCTCACCACAATACTGCTCGACCCGGACACCATCCACGTCACCCCCGACCAACTACGCCTGGCACTCGATGCCGCCAACATCGAAAGCCGACTACTGTGGCGGCCCATGCACACCCAGCCCGTATACAAAGACGCACCATACTACGGCGCCACAGTATGCACCGACACATTCGACAAAGGACTTTGCCTGCCCAGCGGATCATCACTGAGCGACGACGACATCCGCCGAGTTTGCAACACCATACGCCAAACCATACAACAATAACATCCCACCCGCCACAACGGCGACACAACCACGGCGGACCCACAGCCACACCGCCAATACAGACACAGACCTCACCACCAAGCACATATACACCATGCCCACAGCCCTCATTACAGGCATCACCGGACAAGACGGCTCTTATCTGGCCGAACTGCTCCTCGACAAAGGATACGAAGTCCACGGCATCATACGCCGCAGCTCATCCTTCAACACCGCACGCATCGAACACCTATACCTCGACGAATGGGTACGCGACATGCACCGCCGCCGACTCCTGTCACTACACTACGGCGACATGACCGACTCATCATCACTCATACGCATCATCGGCGAAGTACAACCCGACGAAATATACAACCTCGCCGCCCAAAGCCACGTCAAAGTATCATTCGACGTACCCGAATACACCGCCGACGTCGACGCCACAGGTACACTGCGACTGCTCGAAGCAATACGCATACTCGGCCTCGAAAAACAATGCCGCGTATACCAAGCATCCACCAGCGAACTCTTCGGCAAAGTACAACAAGTACCCCAAAACGAAGACACACCATTCTACCCCCGCTCACCTTACGCCGTAGCCAAAATGTACTCCTTCTGGATTATGAAAAACTACCGCGAAAGCTACGGAATGTACACCGCCAACGGAATCCTCTTCAACCACGAAAGCCCTCGCCGTGGCGAAAACTTCGTCACACGCAAAATCACCCTCGCCGCCGCCCGCATCGCCCACAACCGCCAAGACAAACTATACCTGGGCAACCTCGACGCACTACGCGACTGGGGATACGCCGCCGATTACGTCGAATGCATGTGGCTCATCCTTCAACAACCCCAACCCGACGACTTCGTCATCGCCACCGGCGAATACCACACCGTACGCGATTTCACCTCACACGCATTCGCACGCGCCGGCATCAACCTCAGATGGCAAGGCACCGGCCTCAACGAAAAAGGCATAGACACCGCCACCGGACGCACACTCGTCGAAGTCGACCCACGATTCTTCCGCCCCGCCGAAGTCGAACAACTGCTCGGCGATCCCTCCAAAGCACGCCGCACCCTCGGCTGGAACCCCCGCAAAACATCCTTCCAAGACCTCGTAAACATGATGGTAGACGCCGACATGCAACTCGCCCGCGAAGGCAAAATCTAAACACACCCCCCCACAATAGCCATAACAGCCATAAAAGCCGTAACAGCCACCAAAACAAGACAATGCAAGACAGCACAGCCACAACCAAGCCGCTACTCGACCCCTCGGCCAAAATATACGTAGCCGGACACCGCGGACTCGTAGGCTCCGCAATATGGCACAACCTCATCCAACGAGGATACACCAACCTGGTAGGACGCACTCACAGCCAACTCGACCTGCTCGACCCCAACGCCGTACGCGACTTCTTCGACAGCGAAAAACCCGACGCCGTAGTCCTCGCCGCCGCCCACGTCGGCGGAATACTCGCCAACAGCACCTACCCCGCCGACTTCATATACCAAAACCTCCAAATCCAACAAAACGTCATCGGACAAGCATGGCGCCACGGCGTCAAACGCCTCGTATTCCTCGGCTCAACCTGCATATACCCGCGCGAAGCACCACAGCCCATGGACGAAGACGCACTGCTCACATCTCCCCTCGAATTCACCAACGAGCCATACGCCATAGCCAAAATCGCCGGACTCAAACTCTGCGAAAGCCTCAACCGCCAATACGGCACCGACTACGTCGCAGTCATGCCCACCAACCTATACGGCCCCGGCGACAACTTCCACCTAGACAACGGACACGTCCTGCCCGTGATGTTGCGCAAAATGCACCTGGCCAAACTCCTCCAACAACACCGATACGACGAAATACGGCACGACCTGTCTCGCCTCCCCGTCAAAAACTTCGACCCCGCGATGACAGACGCCCAAATCCAAACACTCCTCCAACAATACGGAATATACCCGGACCGCCTCGAACTTTGGGGTACAGGCACCCCACTGCGCGAATTCCTCTGGAGCCGCGACATGGCCGATGCAACCGTATACGTCATGCTACACGTATCCTACAAAGACCTCGCCGCCGAACGCATCGCCGCCGCCAAACCACTGCGAAATATGCACATCAACGTCGGTACAGGCATCGAAATCACCATAGCCCAACTCGCCGAAAAAATCCGCCGCCGTGTAGGCTTCGAAGGCTCCGTCACCTTCGACCACATCCACCCCGACGGAACAATGCGCAAACTATGCGACGTCAGCCGACTACACCGCCTCGGATGGCGTCACAAAGTCGAAGTAGACGACGGCATCGACCGCCTATACAGCTGGTACACGGACCCCGCCAACAACCCCGCCAACCGCTGAAACACCGACAACGAAACCCATATCAAGACCGGCACCGGACCATACAATCCAACACCAACCACCGTAGCCAAAGACACCACCGCAGTGCCCACACTCCGGATACTCATATCACTATTAGCCCTCGAGATAATATACATCCCGATAGCGCGGCGACTGCACATAGTGGCCGACGTCGACAACCGCTCCTCCCACAGCCACCCAACCCCCACCGGCGGCGGAATCATCATACCCATCGCAGCCCTAATATTCATCGCCGTCACACCGCAAATCCAAAATATCCAATGGATTACGACCATCACCTGCGCCCTCGTCCTCGCCGGCGTCTCCATGTATGACGACATCCGGCCACTACCACCCTGGCCGCGACTACTGCTCCAAATAGCCGCCGTAGCCCTCACATTCAAAAGCCTCTGCTACCCCGGCGCCTTCGACATCTACCTGCTGGTCATCATCTTCGGCGTAGGATGCATCAATGCCGTCAACTTCATAGACGGCATCACCGGGATGCTCGCACTATACTCCATCGTCACCCTCGGATCGATGATTTACGTCCTATACAGCCCCGCAGCCTCCACCATAGCCGACGCCCCGACATACGCCACACTATGCACCATACTCATAGGCGCAATGATCATCTTCGGAACATTCAACATCTGCCGCAAAGTATTCGCCGGAGACGTCGGAGCCATCACCCTGGGATTTCTCATAGTCTACATCCTGAGCAATATGATACTCGCCACCGGCGACGCCACCTTGATGATATTCCTCATCGTATGCCTCTTCGACGCCGGCCTCACCACAGCCCAACGACTCTTCGCCGGCGAAAACATCCTCACTCCACACCACAAATTCATCTTCCACCTGCTCATACGCCAATGGCAGATGCCCCACATCGTCGTATCAATATGCTACGCCCTGCTCCAACTGCTTATCAACGCCGTATACTTCCTCACACCCCCACAACAACACCGGACATACTTCATCATAGTATTCGCACTGCTCACCGTGACATACTTCGCCATACGCTTCGCACCACGCTCACGCGCCTGTATCGATGACAACTGACCCCAAAACCCCAAAACCAATGTCCCCCGCCCCCTCGAATTCCACATTCGACACTCCACATTCGACATTAAACTCCACATTAACCTTTCTCGGCACAGGCACATCCACCGGCGTCCCACAGATAGGCTGCCACTGCCCCGTGTGCACCTCCGACGACCCGCGCGACCGACGCCTACGCGCATGTGCCATTGTCAGCATCGCCACCCCCGGCCACACCAACCACAACAACGAAGACACCACCACCGACCACAAAGACACCACCACCGACCACACCAACCTGCTGATAGACTGCGGACCCGACTTCCGCCAACAAATACTACGCGCCGGCGCCCCGCCACTCGACGCACTCCTGATTACACACAGCCACTACGACCACGTCGGCGGCATCGACGACCTGCGCCCCTACTGCAACATCGCCGCCCTACGCCACGGCCACTCCGGACCATTCCCCGTATACTGCAGCGAAGACGTCGCCCGAGACCTGCACGCACGCGTCCCCTACTGCTTCGCCAAACACCTCTACCCCGGCGTCCCCACCTACGACATACACATCATCGAGCCATACAAAGAATTCAGCATCAACGGCATACACATACTTCCCATCACCGTTATGCACGCCCGACTGCCCATACTCGGCTTCCGCATATACCTACCGGCCGAGCACGCCTCAGCCCCCGACACCCCAAAGGGCAGCAACCATCCCACATCCACCCCAAGCATCGGATACATCACCGACTGCAAGACCCTGCCCCAACGAAGCATCGACGCCATGCGCGGCGTAGACACCCTCGTCATCAACGCCTTACGCCACACTCCGCACATGTCCCATATCACCCTTGATGAAGCCCTCGTCCTGATACAAGACATCGCCCCCGGCCGCGCATACCTCACCCACCTGAGCCACGACATGGGCACCCACGCCGACACCGCCGCCACCCTACCCCAAGGCGTCCACATCGCCACAGACGCCCTAAACATACCCCTGCCTTGACCACCGACAAAGCCGACAATAACCATAATAGCCATAACAGCTATTATAGCCGCACCATTCTCGCAAAAATTATGTAAATTTGCAAAACATTAGAAAGTGCCCTAAGGCCCTTAAGGTCCCTAAAGTCCTTAAAGACCCTACAGACCTAAAAAAATCAAAACAAACAAGACACAAAACAATACACCCTATATACAACACACTATGGCAACCAAACCCTACAAGTATCAACCCATGTTCCCCCTGGGACCCGATACAACCGAGTACTACAAACTCACAGACAAATACGTACACACCGAGAACTGGGGCGGACACGAATTTCTCGTCATCGACCCCGAAGCACTCACCGTACTGGCTCGCCAAGCCACTCACGACAACGCCTTCATGCTGCGCCGCGAGCACAACGCCATGGTCGCCAAAATCCTCCATGACCCCGAAGCCAGCGAAAACGACAAATTCGTTGCCCTGACAATGCTCCGCAACGCCGAAGTCGCCGCCAAAGGCCAACTCCCCTTCTGCCAAGACACCGGCACAGCCATCGTACACGGCGAAAAAGGCCAATACGTATTCACCGGATGCGACGACGTCGAGCGCATATCTCGCGGTGTATATGACACTTACACCACCGACAACCTCCGCTACAGCCAAAACGCGCCCCTGAACATGTACGACGAAGTCAACACCGGGTGCAACCTCCCCGCCCAAGTCGACATCCACGCCGGCGACGACGACGAATACCACTTCCTATTTGTAGCCAAAGGCGGTGGCTCGGCCAACAAGACATACCTCTACCAAGAAACCAAGGCGCTCATCAACCCCAAGACACTCCTCCCCTTCCTGGTCGAAAAAATGAAGACACTCGGCACCGCCGCATGTCCCCCCTACCACATCGCCTTCGTCATCGGCGGAACATCCGCCGAGAAAAACCTCGAAACCGTCAAAAAAGCCTCCGTCAAATACTACGACAACCTCCCCACCCAAGGCAACGAACTCGGACACGCCTTCCGTGACATCGAACTCGAAAAACAGCTCAAAGAAGAATCCGAACGCATCGGCCTCGGCGCTCAATTCGGCGGCAAATACTTCGCCCACGACATACGCGTCATTCGCCTGCCACGCCACGGCGCGTCATGCCCCGTAGGCCTCGGCGTCAGCTGCAGCGCCGACCGCAACGTCAAAGCCAAAATCAACCGCGAAGGCCTCTGGATTGAAAAACTCGACGCCAATCCCGGCGAACTCATCCCCGAAGAAATGCGCAAAGCCGGCGAAGGCAAAGTTGTCAATATCGACCTCGACCGACCCATGGCCGAAATCCTCGCCGAACTCTCCAAATACCCCGTATCCACACGCCTGTCACTGCGCGGCACCATCATCGTAGGCCGCGACATCGCACACGCCAAAATCAAAGAACGCCTCGACCGCGGCGAACCCATGCCCCAGTACCTCAAAGACCACCCCATATACTACGCCGGTCCCGCCAAGACACCCCAAGGAATGCCCTCGGGCAGCTTCGGCCCCACAACCGCCGGTCGTATGGACAGCTACGTCGACCAATTCCAAGCCGCCGGAGGCTCCATGATTATGATTGCAAAAGGCAACCGCTCCAAACAAGTCACCGACGCCTGCCATAAGCACGGCGGATTCTACCTGGGCAGCATCGGCGGCCCCGCAGCAGTACTCGCCCAAAACTCCATCAAGAAAGTCGAACTACTCGAATACCCCGAACTCGGCATGGAAGCCATCTGGAAAATCCAAGTCGAAGACTTCCCCGCATTCATCCTCGTAGACGACAAAGGCAACGACTTCTTCACCCAAATCGCCGAGAAATGCAAAGGCTGTGCCCTCGGCAAATAAAGCCGTAGCGCGCCGATCCTCTCGGAGTCCTTCCACACAAGACCCCTGAGAATCATACGAGTAATGGGAATTATGAGAACAATGCACACTCTCATAATTCCCATTTTCCATCATTCGCGGCACTCCCATTATTCCCATCCTCGGAGTTCGTCGCAGCCCATTCGACATTCGACATTATAGCAGTGGCCGTCACCCTGTCGCGGATGACGGCCACTGTTGTTCAGGATAAAAATATTATACTACAATTACGGGACGTTCGACGATTACTTGACAATGACCTTGGCGGTGGTAGCGCCGGCACGTACTACGTATACGCCGGGGACTACGGCCACGGTGGCATCGGTGACGGAAGCGGCGGCGTATACAGCCTTGCCGTCAGCGGCATAGACTGCCAGAGCCTGACCTGCATTACCGCTCACGACAATGGCTCCGTCAACGGCCTTAACCGTTGCCGAGGAATCCGCGCTGATGTCGTTGACACCTGCACCGGGAATAAAGAGCACGTTCAGATCCGGATCTATCGAGGTGGCGGCATAGCCGAAGACAGCATCGGTCTTCTCAGGGTCGAGGGTGTACTCGGGATCGGTCAGTTCGTCATTATTGTCGAAGCGAGTGTTCAGAGGCGAGTCGGTCACGCCGTAAGTACCACGGAAGGATACGCCGTCCAAGTTGGTCTCGCTACCGCTCTTGTAGACCATCACTACGAGGTTCTTGCCGTTGTACTTATACTCGTTTTGCAGCGCGAAGACCATGGCTTCGTCGCCCTCGTTGACATTGATAGTTCCATCAAAGACCTTGGTGAGCTCGCCGACAGCTACGATACCGTCTTCGAGGTTGGCCTTATCGGTTTCGCCCAGCCATACGCGCATGGGTACATTGCTGTATCCGGTTTCGACGGCGTTGTAGGGGAAGGATATCATCGTGATTTTCTTGCCGGCGTTGAGGCCCAAATCCGTAGCATAATAGATGCTCTGGAATATCGACTGACTGGCCATAAATGTTGCCGGAGCTACATATATGTCTTCGGGAGACTCGGCGGCTATGGACACCATTTGGCTGCCGGCCGGCACTACGGTCAGGGCAAGTGTAGCCGTGGTGTTGTTGGACACATCTTCGTCTGCATCATAGAGTACATACGCATTGACGCTGCAAGACTTGGCTTCGGCGAAGGTGTATTGCAACTTGAATTCGGCCGAGGCATTGCGAGCCAGCTCGGTGCCGTCGGCAGTGGCGAGGACGGTACCCTCTCCGTCGCGCAGTTGCACCTTGTAGTTCGAAGCCGTATTGCGTCCCTTATTGGACACCTTCACGGTATATTCCGCAGCTTGGTTCACGATGGGATATTGCTCGCCCTTGATGGAGACGGCCGCCAGGTCGTTGGCCTTGGTCTCGACGGCGGTGACGGTGGCCACCCATCCGATGCGGCGATCCATGATGTCGCTGGTGAAGTAGAACGTCAGAGCGCCGCTGTCGTTGGAGGCTTCGAGGTCTTTCAACGCGGCGGGCACTCCGCCTTCGCTGTTGAAGTCGCCGATTTTGGGAGCGGCTTCGTCCAAGCCGTTGTATATGGTCAGGACATCACCGAAGGTGTCGATTTCGAACTCGGTGAATTGGACGCGTATATAGCTGTTGGGATTGGCGGGCTTGATTGTCAGCAGGTCCTTGGCATCGTTGGTGTAATAGCCTTCGCCGCCGTTGTCGTAGAATTTATATGTCTTGCCATCCTCGACTACGGCCACGGCATCGCCCTGTCCCATGACAATCCAGTCGGCGGGCTTGACCAATACGGCGGGAGCTTCGGTGTATGCACCTTCACCTTTGGCGTTGACGGCGGCGATGCTGTATACGTAGCGGCCGTATCCGGGAGCATCTTCACAAGAAGTCTGCTTGGGATCGGAAATCTTGATTTCGGTCTGAGCGGATGCACCGTAGGCACGGCGCTTGATGACGTATCCGGTGAGTTCGGCCGGGTCAAAAGCACCGCCGTTGAGGCCCTTTGTGGGAGCGCTCCACGTGATTACGGCCTTATTGTCGCCGGAAGTCACGGCGAAGGATGCCACGGCTGCCGGCACATCGGCGCCGACTACCACGTGCAGCGCATCGGTATCCACGCCGCCGTCACCGACTGCATTGAAGGGCACCAGCTTATAGTCGTGAGCACCTTCGGCTACGTTATTGTCGGTATACTCGGTGGCCGTAGCGCCCAAAGACGCCACTTGAACGCCGTCACGCAGCACCTTGACGCCGCTGAGCGATGACAACTCATTGCCCTGAGCGTCCTTGACGGGAAGTGTCCATGTCAGTTTGACGGAAGTGCCCGAGACGGTGGCCTGACGATCGGTGACGCGGTCGGGAGCACCCTTGGCCACATTGATATACGGTATCATCAGGGTGTTGAGGCTGTCATATTCGCCATTGTACAGGATATTGTTGATACCCGTAGCCTTTCCGGTCTTGGTGTCAATGGTGTACAGGGCGTATTTGCCGTTGTTGTACCAATAGAGCACTCCGGTGGAGTAGTCGAAGGCCATCGATTGGTCGTAGGCGGCATTCACGCCCAGTTCGCCCACCAAAGTGGCCTTACCGTCCGTCTTACCGATTTTGTAGAAATTATCATCGGTGCACACTGCATACAGCTGTCCGTCAAGGTCGCACGCCAAGGCTATCATACTCAGCTCGGTGCCGAGTATATTCTTGAACTTTCCGACGGTCTTGACCTCGCCGGTATTGATGTCCAGCGTCGCCAGCGATCCGTTGCCTTTATAGATACCGTAGACCTTGTCCGTGGTGTAGTCATAGGTCAGGTCGACACACTTGGTACCACCCACGGATATCTGTGTACGCTCGCCCGTCGCCGGATCAAGGGTGCTGAAACTCTCGATGGTGGATTGCGTTCCGGGCAGTGTCACTTGCACGTACCACTTGTAGTTGTAGTAAAATCCACTGTAGCACATTCCCAGCCTCGACTGGTCGGCGATCAGTTTTACTTCGATAGGATTGGTGGTCGGGTCAAATTTTATGGGCCCGGTCACGGAATTGTCATTGCCATATTGCCAGGTCTGATAGCCATAGATGACCGGCGCGGCCGATGCCCCGATTACGGTGGCGAGGGCTATGGCAAGCGTTGCGTAGAACTTTTTCATACGTGCTTGGTTAAATGTAACATTGATTGTGTAAAAACTATATCACAGTTTCGCGGAATCGCTTCCGCTTGATAGTGTGCCGCAAATATACACATATTTTTTTATTCGACGTGCAATGTGTCAAAATTTCTTTCGATTGCAGTATTTAGGGATTATGCGAAGCATCAAAGGCAGCGCGCAAGCGCACAAAATCGCATCATCCGCTATCATTTTGATACACCACATTTGTCTCTGCGCGGACGCACGACGCCCGTCCGGCACGCCCTTTCGGGGCACGCGCACTACTTTAGGTGCAGAAAGCGGTAGCCGAAGCGCTGACAGGCTGCACGTTCGAGGTCTTCGCGCATCTCGGGCGCAGCTATGTCTATGAGGGCGCGGGCACGCTGAGCGCAGTCCTTGCCTTTGAGGAAAGCGGCACCGTACTCGGTGACTACATACTGGGTCTGGAAACGAGTGGTCACCACCCCGGCACCCTCGGTGAGCACAGGCTTAATTTTCGAAACGCCCTTGCCCGATGTCGCGGTCATCGCGATGAAGGTCTTGCCGCCCTCGGAGAGTGCGCCGCCATACATGAAGTCGTGCTGTCCGCCCACTCCGGAGAACAGGCGCGTGCCTATCGAGTCGGCGCACACCTGACCGGTAAGATCTACCTCAATGGCCGAATTGATGGACATCACCTTGGGATTTTGGCAAATGCGGAAGGGATGGTTGGTCCACGCAACGTCCTTGAATATAATATCTTGGTTGTAGTCCATGAAGTCGTACAGCGCACGCGAACCCAACGCGAGACTTGCCACGCTCTTTCCGGGCATCACCACTTTCAGGGAATTGTCTATCACTCCGCTTTGGATGAGCGGAAGTACGCCGTCAGTCATCGCCTCGGTGTGCAATCCCAGGTGCCGGTGGTCGCGCAATCGTCCGAGCACGGCATTGGGAATGCCGCCTACACCTATCTGCAAAGTAGCCCCGTCGGGTATCAGCTCGGCTATATATCCGCCGATACGGAGCTCGGCTTCGGTAGGCACGGCCGTAGGTACCTCGACCAACGGGTCGTCCACCTCGACGCACGCATCAAAGCGGCTGATATGTATCACCGGGTCACCATAGGAGTACGGCATCTGCTTGTTGATCTGCGCAATGATGACCCTGGAGCACTCGACGGCCGAAAAGGCCAAGTCGGCCGACACTCCGTAGCTGCAATAGCCGTCACGGTCGGGCGGCGAGACATTGAGCAGGGTCACGTCCAACGGCAAATAGCCCTCGCGAAACAGCGCCGGCACCTCCCCCAGAAAGCACGGGATGATCTGTGCCTCGCCGCGGTCCACAGCCTTGCGTATAGAGTTGGAAATAAACAGACTACGTGGTATAAACGAATCGCGATACTCGGTCCGTGCATACGGGGCGTCGCGACGGCCCACTGCAAAGGCCGAGTACATTTCCACGCCCTCCAACTCGGCGTGACGCGCCGTTATAGCATCAAGCAACACCTCCGGAATGGACGTACTGCCCTGGATATACACGCGGTCGCCGCTCTTGATCAGTCGGGCCGCTTCGGCGGCTGTCATATAATTGGCTTTCATATCTATTACTCTACTACATATTATTTTAGTTTGATTTCGTACCGGCGCCGACGACTTTCATTGACCCATGATGCCGGCACCTTTGCCGAGCCTTTTAGGCCGGTGGAAAGTTTCGGTCGAAGGTCGCAAGGCGCTCGTCGAGAAGCTCATAGTCGCCCTGCCGCAGCATCGAGGTGCACACGCGCAATCCCTGCTGCTCGCTGCCGGTGGTGCGCAGCGAGATGGCGGCAATACCGTAATGTATAAGCTCGGCAAGCAAGTCATCGCCCGTGAAGCCCTTGCGCCCTATCGTGAAGAAGAAGCCGTCGCTGACATCGCGGTCGAGGTCCTTGTCGTAGACGATATGGAAGCCGTGGCGCACGAATATCGACTTAAGCCGCGCCGCACGCTCCGCATACTCGCGATTCTCGGTCACGAAATCAAGCCGCCCGTCGCACGCCGCCTCGTACATCGCCGCCAGGGCATACTGCGCCGAGTGGCTCACGCCCGAAGACAAGGTGTACAATATGGTCTGCACAAAGGCGCGCCCGGCTGTATCCATACCCAAAGTAGCCCTCAGATGCGGATACTCGCGGTCGTACAAGGCGTCCGAGATGACAACCGTGCCCACGCGCTCGCCCGCGTAGCTGAATATCTTCGATGCGGACAGCAACAGAATATAATTGTCGGTGTAACGCGCCACCGTGCTCTGGTACGGCGGTTGGTAAGGCCGTCCGATGTACGTACGCGAATCCATGCCCAGATAGGCAAGGTCCTCCAAGACAACCGCATCATACCGAGTGGCCAGTCGCCCGATACACTCCAATTCGCTCTCGTCAAAGCATATCCACGACGGATTGTTGGGATTGGAGTATATGATTGACGCAATATTGCCCTTGGCAAGACGGTCTTCGAGTTGTTGGCGCAACTTCTCGCCGCGAAAGTCGTGAACATCAAATGCTTCGACTTTGTAGCCCAGTACTTTGGCCTGCAACGGCTGCACCGAGAACCCCGGATTGATAAACAATACGGTGTCCTTGCCGGCATGCAAATGCGTCGTCAGTATAAACGAGGCAAAAGTGCCCATCATTGAACCCACAGTGGGCACGCAGCCCTCCGGCCTCACATCTATATCAAGAAAGGCCTTGACAAAACGCGATGCCTGCTGCTTGAGCGGCGCGATGCCCGCGATATTGGGATAGGTATTGGCCACCCCGCCATCGAGAGCACGCTTCTGAGCCTCCACGCCTACGTGTGACGCCGGAAGCCCCGGCGAACCCAATTCGAGGTGTACAAACTTCCGCCCGGTAATCTTTTCCAGCTCCTCGGCTATGGCAAGAGTCTGACGAATGGTGGCATCGCCGGCTCGACTGATGTGCATTTTTCCAAGCACCTCGCCGACGGTATTGCGGTCAAATGGTATTTCCATACGATTGTAGTTTATATTGATACGGGCATCGTCTTACTTACTGTTGATACGGGCATCGGCCACACGAAGACCGGCGCGGAACGCCTTGATATTCGCCTCGATGACTGCCTCTCCTTTGCGTGCGAACACCGAACGTATGCCGTCTTCGATTTTCGAAACATCTATCCCCAAAAATGGCGAAGCGGCACCCAACAATACGATATTGGCGGCACGAGCCGAAGCAACCTCGCTCGCTATCGCGGCCACATCAAGCGCTACATGGTGGGGCAACGCCTCGATGCTCTGCAACAGCGCCCCCATATCGGGATAATCCGGTATATTGACAAAAGGCACGGTATTCGTAATCACCCATCCGTCCTTCTTGAGATACGGCAGATAGCGCATAGCTTCCATAGGCTCGAGCGAGATGATAAGGTCGGCCTTACCCAAGGGTATGAGGTCGGATGCTATGGGCGCCGAACTGATGCGCAGGTTGGACTGCACGTCGCCGCCGCGCTGGCTCATGCCGTGCACCTCGGCTTGCTTGATATAAAGATCTTCGTTGATAGCGGCAGCTCCGATTATCGTGGCTATAGAGAGGATGCCTTGGCCTCCCACTCCGGAAAGAATTATGTCTGTATTCATAGGGCGTACGTCTATTTAGTGGTTTTCTTGGCGTGGCGACGGGCGGTCTGTATACACTCGCGGCGCGGTACGATGACACTCACGCCATGATAGCTTATTTCCTGTCGTATAACGTCTTCCATCTGGGTCATATTCTTAGGCAGCGGGACGACGGTGCGCACGTGTTCGGGAGCGACACCGATGCCGAGGCAGATGCTCTCGATACGTCCCGTTCCGGCCGAGTCCTGACCTCCGGTCATTCCGGTGGTGAGATTGTCGGAGATGATAATCACTATATCGGAATTGCAGTTGACGGCATCCAGCAACCCGGTCATTCCCGAATGGGTGAATGTGGAATCGCCGATGACAGCCACCGACGGCCACTGACCCGCATCGGCAGCGCCCTTGGCCATCGTAATCGAGGCACCCATATCGACCACGGAGTGCAGCGCCTGATACGGCGGCAGATAGCCCAGCGTATAGCAGCCTATATCGCCGAAAACGCGTGCATCGGCATACTCACCCAAGACATTATTCAGCGCCGTGTACATGTCGCGATGTCCGCAGCCCTGACACAATGCCGGCGGACGCGGCATCACCAATTCGGAGGGCGGAAATACTTCCTCGTCTTTAAGCCCGAGGGCGGCGGCTATATTGTCGGGCGTCAGCTCACCGGTACGGGGCACCGCACCCGAAAGTCGTCCCTCGATACGTAAGCGCGGCTCCAATACGCCAAGCAGCATTTCTTCGACCACAGGCTGGCCGTCTTCGAGCACCAGCAGAGCTTGACACTCGGCGGCAAGGCGCCGTACTGCCTGCACCGGCAGCGGATATTGCGACACCTTCAGCAGAGGATACGGACATCCGTCCTTAAAGTGCTCCATCAAGTAATTATACGCTATGCCGCAAGCAATTACGCCCAACGACTTATCAGGTCCGTCGATATACTTATTGTACTTGGATTCCTCGGCCCGGCGCTCGAAGTCCCGCTGCATCCCAACCAGTCGCTCGTTGCGCCGACGTGCCACCGCCGGCAGCAACACCCATTCCTTGGGATTGTCGGGATAGCACTTAGCATTGGGCTCGCGTATGTCGCCGATAGCGACTACTGCTCGCGAGTGGGCCATACGTGTCACTATACGCAACAACACCGGCACCTTGTACTCCTCGGACAATGCAAAAGCATCTTTCATCATATCGTAAGCCTCCTGCTGCGAAGACGGCTCAAATACCGGCACCATAGCAAATTTGCCGTAGAAACGTGAGTCCTGCTCGTTTTGTGACGAGTGCATCGATGGGTCATCGGCCGCCACTACGACAAGGCCGCCATTGGTGCCGGTCATAGCCGAATTCACAAACGCATCGGCGCAAACATTCATGCCTACATGTTTCATACACACCATGGCACGCTTGCCCATATACGACATCCCGAGGGCCTCCTCCATAGCTGTTTTCTCATTGGACGACCAGCGGCAATGAATACCGCGAACTCGTGCCAACGCATCACCTTGTACAAACTCTGTGATTTCGGTCGAAGGAGTTCCGGGATATGCATAGCACCCCGAAAGCCCGGCATGTACGGCGCCCAAGGCTATAGCCTCGTCGCCCAGCAGCAATCGTTTCTCATTCATAAGGTTAATAGTGTTTTTTATGTTGTGGTTTCTGTTTCTCTGTGTTTGATGGCTTCGTAAGGCCGCTGCGATATCGCAGCCCGGACGGGGACTTTCGCCCCATCGGCATCTACGGCAAAGATAACACTTTTGCATCACGCAATCGACACTCCGACACACTTTTTTTCGGGTCTTTATCCATCACCGCGCCCGATGCAAAAACCATTCTGTCAGCTTGATACGACACTTTTCGCCACCCGTGCCGCCGTTCGCTCACTCATCCAAACATATTGCCACCGAAGCGCCCCATTCCCATATTTTCGTCCACCGCAAAAAAATCCACCACCCCCCCCCAAAAAAAACCTCATCACTACTTTGGCTCTCAACTAATTTTTATAACTTAGCGGCAGAAAAAAACAAATCGCGCCATACGAGATCAAATAAACTATTAACTCAACCCCCAAGAAAAAAACACTATGGATTTTCAAGATCTTAAACAGCTGTCCGAACTCCCGGAAGAAGAACTTACCGGCAAAATCATCAAGTTGTTCGGCATAATACAGGAATACCACGATCGTCGCAAAGGCCTCGCTCCGTTTTCGTGGCAGGATTTGGAAACAAACCCGGACGGCACACTATATCTTAAAAATCTGACAGAAACCGATTTAACACGAGATGTATGCCTACACAACTACACCGATTACGCCGGCATAATTTACTGCATTTGTGCAAAAGAGATTTCGCCCGAATCTATGTCGCGGGATGCCGACCGCAAAATCAAGCAACCGGTACTTCGCGAAATTGTCCTGACATTCTGCTGGCGAAACATTATAATCAACCTTATACCCAAACTGCGCCAACCGTATGTAGACAAAGACACCTTTTTCAGCGACTACACATCCGTTGACCAAAAGGAAGCCGCCGAAAAGGAAGAAGCTGCCAAGAAAAAGGAAGCGGCCCAAAAGGAAGCCAAATCGCGTAAGGCAAGCAAGTGGGATTTCCACCTGTTTGACCGTGAAAAAAATTACGAGTACGGACATACTACACTCACCCCTTGGTACAAAAGCTTCGGTACGGCTATACTTATCATACTATGTATAGGAGGCTATCGCGCGTGCCGAAGCCATAACAGTAACCACTTGCACCAATCTTATCCAATCCAGCGAATATCGCGCACATTGGACCAAAAAAACCACTCCATATCCATACCGCCCGTCAAACTCGGGATGTTACACAAAGACACCCCTTTCACCGAAATCAAATAACCCAAATTCGAAAGTCCAAAACTCAAAATGCAAAAGTCGGCAGATACGACAGAAACAACCGCCGCAGTAAAAGTTGCGGCATCCGCACAACCCGAACTCGTGTACTCCGCGCAGCCTGCCGGAGACCTCGACTGATCCCCCCCCAAAAAAAGAATCCTTATGGGAAGGCACTTACTTTGACAGCAACCGCTTGTACACGGCGCATACATCCTTGGCCATACGCTCGGTGGAGAACTCTCGCAGCGCCTTGTCCTGCCCCGCACGGGCCAACTTCTGCCGGCACTCTGCATTGCTTATCAGCTCGGCAAGTATGCTCCTCAACCCCTCGACATCATCCACTTGGAATAAGCGGCCGTCTACTCCGTCGGTTATTTGTAGGTCAGCGCCCTCGCAGTTGCTTCGCACTACGCAAGTGCCACTCATCATTCCTTCAACGGCTGTTAGCGGAAAACCTTCCTGTCGCGATGGAAGCACAAGTATATCCATAATCTTGTATAGCGGATACGGGTCGCAGTACTTTATTTGAGTAATGCTATCGCCTAATCCCATGTCCTTTACAAGTTCATCAAGCCAACGTTGCGACTTTTGGTCTTCATTCTTGTCACTTCCGACAATCAGTGTATGTATTTGCTGCCGCATTTCGCCCGGCAACCCGGCTATCGCCTTCAGCAGCACATCATGACCTTTGCGCGGCTCGATGGATCCGACCAAGCCGATATACACCTTTGTCCGAGGAATACCATACTTGTGCATTACGTCCTCACACTCGCCCGGACTAAGCGGACGTGCAAAACGTGTCGAAACTCCATGCGTAACCATCGTAACCTGCTCCGGTCGGAAGTGGCATACGTCAATCGCCCACCGGGTAGTTTCCTTGCTTATCGAGATGCAATGACTACCTCGCTTGAAATACAACTTCGGGTAAATATCTGTAATATGCATTGTCGACAAAAACTTCTTGCCGCACAGCCATGGAATAAATGTGTAATATGCAGACTCGCAATGCACCAAATCATAATGTCCTTGTATCAAGAGCTTCATGACTCTTATCGTCGTCTTCATCATCTGAAAGGGCGAATCGGTGCGACACTTAAAAAAACGGACGTCCTTGTCTGCTGAATACTTGTCATAAAACCTGTTGCTACCTATATTTTCCGGCACACCCACAATCAATGTAGGATGGACATCTTCGCATAATCGAAGACCCTCAAACAAATCTATGGTATTTGTCGTCACTCCGGACAACTCAAACCTCGAAAGCAGTATTGCGACTTTTATCATAACTTAAAACTTGATGTGTTTCGATGGTCTTTATTTATTGTTTTATCAATGGAATCGCTGATACTATATGAAATATGCAATCAATATTGCCATGGCAAGCGTGGCGGCCACCGCGACATTTTGGTTTGCGAACAATCGTGCTCGGCACAGCGGCAGCATCAGCAGTATCGGAATCAGACACCATGACAGGTAGGCAAAGCGGTCCGTAAAGAACGCGCCTATCACCAACAGCCATACGGCGTTGGCAATGATATATGTGCAGTACAGGTGCTTATACATCCCGTCCTTGAACTTCTTGACATATATATAATACCACCCCACCACTATGGGCAGCAGCGAGTACGCCACAAAATCCCAGCGGAAGCCCTTCTTAAGCAAGGCGACACCAACCGAATTAAACCCTGCCTGCTTCGAAATCTGCGTCTCAAGGTACTTGGCGCGCTCATCCGTCACCAAATCGGCGAGCATATCCTGCACGGCACTGCCCATACCGAAGGACAACAACAGACACAGGCACCACAACGCCAAACACCATTTGGGATTCTTGATGACAAAAGCCAGGCCGAAGGCACATACGGTCAATGCCACCGAGAAGTGGATATTGATGGCTATCAGCGCCAAAACTCCCGCCCAAATACGGCTGCGCGAGTACACCGCTATCGCAAGTACGGCCGTCGAAATAGCCAAACCGGCACGAAGGGTGTTCACACCATAAGCCATAAAAAACGAGCTACACATTATCATTACAAGCAGCGTCGCCTGCGCCCGCCCTCGTGTCATAATGCGGCAGGCCAGCCAGTAAGCGCCTACATACCACGCCGCTATCAGCCCGAAATACCAACCCACCGGCAATCCCGTGGCTCGCACCATATTGGTGAAAAACGTGAAAAACGGGTCATTGGCATACCGCTCGCCATGCCCCAAATACGTGTACGTATACACCACGTGGTCTTCCCACCACGCGTTCATATCCAACGGAATGTTTGCACACGCTATCGCATACGCAAGCATTAATATTCCGCAAAATATCGGGGCATTGACATAATGCTTACGCGAGATGGCTACAACCACGAATATCCAGCCGATAATGCTGAGTACCAGTCGCATCATCGCTATATGGTCGTGATATGCAAACAATAGCGTATGGTCCATATCTCAGATTTCGAGAAGATTGTAAATGCGTGAAAGGATGGTCGCGGGCGCGAATGTCGCCAGGGCATAGCGGTGAGCCTCATCGGCTCGGCGGCGAGCGGCGTCATAGTCGTCCATCACCGCAAGTACTCCGGCAAGGATGTCCTCGTCCGTATGTCCGCAGAGCATGCCTCGGGGATTAGCTCCCTCGCCTATCAGCTCGGAAGGCCCTGCCGTACGCGTGGCCAGTACCGGAACGCCCAAAACCATGGCTTCGGCCACCACCAACGAAAAACTCTCGCTATTGGAGCACGAAACCAGCAAGTCGGCATCGGCCATACGCCCGTAAGGATTGGCCGCATATCCGGCAAGGGTGACGCTCTCACCCACGCCGGCGGCGTCTATCTGCCGCTGCAAATCGTCTCGCAACTCGCCGTCGCCGATAATGGTGATATGAAACGGACGCGAAATACGCCCGGGCAAGGCGCGGGCAAGGCGCACAAGGCGGTCGAAACGCTTTTGGTCGGTGAGGCGTCCCACAGCGACGATGTCAAAGATCCCGTCACGATGTCCGCCGTCCAAGTCCAAAGGAGCGGCGGCCGCCTGCGCACATATCGCCTCGGCATCCACGGGATTGTATATCGTGCATAATTTAAGCGACTTAAGCGTGGGGAAACGACGGCGGAAGGCATCGACTACACCGTCACTGACGCCCACCACGGCATCCATAGCCGCATAAGCTCGGCACTCGCGTTCTTCGCTCCCGAATTGCGCGCGCTCGTAAGGCGCGGTGTAGATATCCGAGTGCACCCACGAGACATTGACGGCCTTACGAGGCGCCACCAGGGCATGGCACAACAGCGGCAGTCCTTCGAGAAAACTGACCACGGCGTCATAGCCGTCAAGGCTGCCTCCACAGGCTCGGCGCAGACGATGCCGCAAAGGCCCATGCAAGTGCAGACTGCGGCTCAGATTATACGCCAGCGAAAAACCTCGGCAATATCCCGGCCAGGCTCTCAGACGCCCTACCCATTTCGGCACTTGAGCGTCAAGAATGCCGCCGCCTACGACCTGCATCAGGTCCACATCGGCACGCTCGCGATCCCAGTGGCGCAGTACGTCCACGAGAACCCGCTCGGCCCCACCGCCGTTAAGCGGCCCGGTGATAAACAGTACTTTCTTGCTCTTGGTTGCCATAAAGTGCAAAGGTACGAATTTTTGCACAATGCAGCAAAAACAAAAAAACTTGCGAAATATTTGGCCGGACCGAAAAAAGTGCTTAACTTTGCACTCGCAAAACGGCGGGATAGCTCAGCTGGTTAGAGCGTCGGATTCATAACCCGGAGGTCCCGAGTTCAATTCTCGGTCCCGCTACAGCACCAAACAGGGAGGCCAATTACGGCTTCCCTGTCTTTTTTTGTATATGCCGCCCGAAAGCGCTATCTTTGCATCGACCACGACACCCCATAGTCCTCGAAATACTCGGAGTGCCGTCAAGCACGACAAAATTCATGCAATTATGAAACGTCCCAAAGCCCCGGAAGGCTCGAAGCCAAAAATCATACGCGCCTCAACCATCGGCAGTTCGCTGGAATCTTTCTGCGCGCCGATGCTGCCGTACCTCATCGACAAATACGAAATCGTGGCCGTCTCCAACCCCGATGACGCATTGGAACGCATGTCGCAATACCCGGGCGTGCGCACCATCGGCGTGCCCATGCAGCGACATATCGCCCCGCTGAGCGACCTGCGCTCGCTCTGGCTTATGTACCGACTTATGCGCCGCGAGAGACCTTGGCTGGTACACTCAATGACACCCAAGGCCGGTCTGATATGTATGCTCGCCGCGCGCCTCGCCGGCGTGCCCAACCGTATGCACACCTTCACCGGGCTTATATGGCCCACTTCCCACGGCATCAAGCGCGTGATACTCAAAGTCATGGACCGCCTGCTGTGCAGCTGCGCCACAGTCATCAACCCCGAGGGGCGCGGCGTACGCGACGATATGGTACGCGGCGGCATCACGCGCCGCACTATGGTCATTTTGGGACACGGCAACGTACGCGGTATCAATCCCGAGTACTACAACCCCGAAGACTCGGACGTCCGGCAAGCCGCCGAGGCATTGCGCCGAGGCGACCCGGAAGCAACGACGATATACGTCTTTGTGGGACGCCTCGTAGCCGACAAGGGCATAGCCGAATTGGTACAAGCATTTGCGGAAGTCTACGCCAAGGACAGCAGCACGCGCCTATGGCTGGTGGGACGCACCGAGGAAGACCTCGACCCACTGGACAACGACACTCGCAACACCATAGCCACTCATCCCGGCATACGCGCCTTCGGTGAGCAGACGGACGTACGCCCATACCTCGTGGGAGCCGACGCTTTTGTATTTCCCTCGCACCGCGAAGGCTTCCCAAATGTCGTCTTGGAAGCCGGAGCGATGGGGTTGCCGTCAGTGGTGACGGATATCAACGGCTCGCGCGAAATCATCGAAAATCACTACAACGGCACCATTGTCGCCCCCGGTGACGCCGAGGCCCTCGCCGCCGCTATGGACACATTGCGCGACAAAGACGTACGCACACGCATGGCCGCCCGATGCCGCGACCACGTTCTGCGCTACTGGTCGGCATCGCAAGTGCGACAGGCGCTACTCGACTTTTACGCCGGACTGCCCCGATAGGCAACACCGAGCATTTACTCCGAACTCACGTCCCGGGAACTTACGTTTGGTAAAATATCGTTTTTTTCGGACAGCACACACAGTAAAGTCATAAGCAACACTCAGTTGTGCCCGTTGAAGGCCTCCATAGTCGCCGAAGTGGCCGACGAAATATCAGCGCGACTGAGCACCTTCTTTGCCGTAGTCCACACTATCGACAAGTCGGTCTTCAGCGAAATATGGTCTACATACCATACGTCAAGCTCGAATTTCCGCCCCCACGATATGGCGTTGCGCCCGTGGCATTGCGCCCACCCGGTGATGCCGGGACGCACCTCGTGACGCCGCGCCTGACGCTCGGAATACAGCGGCAAATACTTGGGCAACAGCGGTCTCGGCCCTATAAGGCTCATATCGCCGACAAGTACATTGACCAGCTGTGGCAGCTCGTCCAAAGACGTCGAACGCACAAAACGCCCGAGCCGCGTCAGACGTTGCTCGTCAGGCAGCAATTCGCCGTCGGCGCCTCGGCGGTCGGACATAGTCTTGAATTTCACTATCTTAAAAATCTCGGCGTGGCGACCGGGACGCCGCTGCAAGAAAAACGGGTTGCGGCAGCCGTAGCTGAAAAACAGCATCGCCGCAACCAATATCAATATCGGAGAAAGTATCACAAGCGCCGACACCGAACACAGGATGTCAATGGCGCGTTTGCCGTATCGTGCGTAAAAAGACATAAGCCATTCAATGGATTTATGCAAATTTACGCGTTTTTTCGCTAACACGCAATACAACTGCGTACCACCTCGCGAGTACGCAGTTGTATTTTGTAATGTCGGATGCCGGACCAATGTGGACTGTCGAATTATTCCAAGGTCACTTTCTTTTAGAGGTCCAATGCCCCTAAAGTTCCTAAAGTTCCTAAAGTCCTTAAAAGACGCTCGCTTCGACATCATGTAGACAAAGCTATATATAGTCCGAAAACTGCTCTCGCAATCGCCTGCGCGCCATATATATACGCGATTTGACCGTTCCGGTGGGCAGCCCCGTTTTTTCGGCAATCTCGGAGTATTTGTACCCCGCGACATACATCGCAAAAGGCTGCCGATGTTCCTCGGGAAGGGTGTCTATGGCCTCCGTAATTTCGTTGGCGCCGTAAACATCCTCGGGGCTTTCGACCTGACTGTCGGCTAAGTCTATACGCGACAGAGCTTCCGCTACGTCAGATACAACGCCCGAACGAGACTTACGGCGGTATCCGTTGATAAATATATTACGCATTATCGTGAACACCCAGCCTTTGAAATTGACGTTTCGCGCGTATTTCTTTTCGTTGGTCAAGGCTTTGAGTGTCGTGTCTTGCATCAAGTCATACGCATCATCTCGGTTCGAGGTCAGCGAGTACGCAAAGTTGAGCATCTTGGACTGAAGTTCCATCAAACTTTCCTTGAATCCCGTCTTAATCATAGTTTTTTAAGCGTTATTTTTTTGAAGTTAAAGTATTTAGAAGTCTGCATCTACGCACAAGCGACTGACTTGTACGCAGTCATCTCCGCCGATGGCGGAAAGGTATGTGTGTAAATCACGGGGAACGAGAACGAGTTTCAGAGCGATATTTACGGCTCGAATATATGTCCGAGCCGTAAGAGTATACCCTACGAGCCGTCATAACGTGCTCGACGAGGGCGAGGGAACAAAATATCAAAAATCATAGGCGCAGCGACCATACATCGCCGCCCGAAAACGCGATATGTCGCCACGATGGTGGCGGCGTCGCCGCCTTCTGCCCTAGCCGACTTTCGGTTTTCGTCCCAAAGTTACGCCCGAAAAGTCAAAAATGCAAATTTTATTGCAACATTTAACACTGTTTAGCTTTAACACTTTACCTACTTGCCGTCACATACAATTGTCTGTCAGTGCATTATGCGCCACAACTTCAATATACAAAGTATTACCGTTATTGCATACTTTTTACATAACACACATCTACGCCCCGACATACATCGGCACTGCAAGCGCCGAGTACCGCTCGGCATCGCACCACAGCACACGCCCTACCCCACAAACAAAACAGGACGTCGCCGGAGAATATCCGGAAGACGTCCTGAGTCTTTATGTAGGGAATAGAATGTGTAGTCGGCTTGGGCGCTACCGGGCTCGGTTGCGGATGCTACTGCATCTCACGTCTTGTCCGAGCGGCAGTTTTTGCCTTGCCGCGTCTTGTCCGAGCGCAATCAACTCGCAGCGCGTCAGCCATTCGACGGCCTTGGCGCTGTCCGCCTTGGCTTAGCGTACGAGTATACGAGCAACCGCACGACGTCCGTCGGCGCTGACGGCGCTGACCACGTAGACACCGGCGGAGAGACCGGAGACATCCACAGCGTCAGCCTTGGCAGTGGTCACAAGCGCACCGGAGGTATTGTACACGGCGATAGCGGCTTCCTCGACGCCGAGCACGCGGATGGTGCGGCCTTCGAGCGCTATGGTCATATAGTCGGCCTCATCGGCGAGGTCGCCCACCGAGGTCAATCCGGAAGTGGAAGCGGCGGTATACTTGGCTATGCCCTGACCGGGAATGAGCACCCACAGATTGATCCTAGCGCCGTTGACACGGGCTATGGCCGTGCTCACGAAGGTGCTGTTCGAAGCACCGGAGGCGCTGCTCAGTGCCGGATATTCGTGTATCAGCGAGGCTTTGGACAGGCCGTTGGTGGCGTCAATGAGGTTGAGACGTCCGCCCTTGACACCGGTGGCATAAGTCACGGAAGCGGCGAGGGTGAAGTCGCCGTAGCCGAACATCTGGCAGCTGCTGCCGAGGGTGTTGCCGCCGACTGCCGCACTGCTCATGGATTCGATATGCGTTCCATCGGCCTTGAACAGCGCGGTGGCGCCGCCCTTACCGCTGGCCAGAATACGGCCTTGTTCGTCCACGCGTATTTCGATGACTGCAAATCCACCTCCGAGGTCAAAGTCTTTGCCGGAGGAGTCTTTGAGCGTAATCACTTGCGGCGTAGTCGAGACTGTGCCGTTGGTGACGGTATAGACATATACCTTGCCGGCATATCCGGTGTTGGAGGCGAAGTAGAGTTTGCCATTGTTGATAGTACCGGTGGCGCACATCAGGTCACCGGCACGTGCTCCGTGGTTGGTGGTGCTGAGGATGGTAGTGGGTGTGGCGTTGTCGCCCGACCATGCATAGACTTTGAGCGTGGAAGTGGCGCCGAAGGCGAGGTTGCAGGCCACAATTGTCCCTGACAGATTGGCCACCGAGAAGTAGCGGTAAGTGTCGGATGCAATGTCTCCGTTGTCCAGTGTGCCCTTCTGTGCTCCGGTGGCGGCATCTACTATACGGATATATGCATCACTGCTTTCGCGTTGCAGCACGTACAAATTGTCGCCGTTGAGCACCATATTGCGTGTATTGACGTTCGAGGGGTCCATATAGGATGTCGAGGTGCCTTGTGTGGAGCTGTATTCCCAATCGGTTGAGAATTTATCGGGCAATGTGGCGGGCTTGCCGGGAGTGGGTTCTGGATCGGGATCTATCGGAGTCGTGGTGCACGAGCTGTAATAAGCGAGGCCCTGATTGGTGGTCAGCACCCATGCTTCGATGCCCTGGCACGAGGCGACGTTGTACTCGATGCCGCCGGTGAACGAAGTGTTGCGGGTGGCGCCGAGGCCGTTGGCGGGATAGTCGCCCATGGCTTTGGCCTTGTCGTAGCCGTCGGTGATGTCGTACAGGCGCATGATGCCGTCGGCCACCGATGTGGCGCTATTATTGAGATATGTGGCTACAAGCATGTATTTCTTGCCGCCGAAGGTGAATTCTTTCCAGGCGTTGCCTTGAAGCACACTTTCGCCGGTGAGGGCGTATTGCTTGACGCCGCTGAGGTTGCAGAATGTTGGCAGAATGCCCTGGCCGTCAACCCAGTATCCGGCGCCGGTGGGATATGCGCGCGAGCTGAAACCTGCGGCCAAACGAGCGCCGTTGACGGTGGCATTGGTGCATTTGGCTTTCCAAGTCGAGCCGTTTTTGCGGTTGAATTCGACGATACGTGTCGTTGTGTTGTCATCGTTGCAGAAGGCAATCCACATATCGTCTTCGGTGCCGACAATTTCCATGCAGTCGCCCAGACGCGCCGCGCCTTGCAGGTCGGTGGTGCTGTACACCAGTTGGGGTTGGGCGTCTTTATTGTCCCAGGAGTATATGCGGAGTTCCTTGCCGGAGGCGGCGAGGTTGCAGGCGTAAATCTTGCCTTCGAAGCAGCGCACGTCGCACAATGTGAGGGTGCCGCCGGTGACTACTGAGCCTTTGGCAAGGGTGCCGACTTTTTGGCCGGTGCGTGCGTCCAGAACAAGGACATCGGCATTATTATATATCGCGTAGAGATATCCGTCGCAGTAGTCGAAATTTCGGATTTTGCCGGACCAATCGGTGGCAGTGCCGGCCGTGGTGCTCAGATTCCATATTTCTTTGAATTCCAAGTCACCGGGGGGCGTCGGCTCGGGGTCGGGATCGGTACTCTTGGGCTTGATGGTACCGGTGAGGGTAATATTTTTCGTGGTGACGCCGCCGCCTTTTACGGTCAGGGTGGCGTTGTATGTTCCGGCAGCCTTGGAGGCATCCAGGGCCACGGTGAGTCGGCCGCCGGTGGTTCCGCTCCATCCGCTTTGGGGAGTGACGGTAAATCCGGTGCCGGAGATGTCATATATCAGTCCGGAGGTGAGGTTGGAGGCGTTCACGGTGACGGTGCCCGTAGGATTGGCATCGCCTTGGGTGCAGGACAGCGTCAGCGAAGAGGGCGAGACGCTCAGCGAGGGGGTGGCAGCCGGTTCGGTGATGGTACCGGAGACATTGACTTGTACGCGCGAGGCGCCGCCGCCGGTGATGGCTACATATCCGCTGTAACTGCCGGCACTCTTGGAGGCGTCCATGGAAACGATAAGGTTGCCGCCGGTGCGGGCGTTCCATCCGCTTGCCGGGGTGACGGTAAACGTCGAGGAACTGCTATTGTAGCTGATATCGCTTGTCAGGCTATTGCCTTTGACCGAGATTGTGGCCGTGGGGTTGGATTGGCCGCGTACGGCGCTAAGTGTCAGCGATGAGGGTGTAGCGGTCAGCGTCGGTGCCGAAGCGGGTTCGGTGACGGTGATGGACAGCTTGATTTCGACACGTTTGAGGTCAGAGCCCGAGCCGCTCTGTACAGCTACGTATGTACTGTACGTACCTGCGTCCTTGCCGGTTGCATCTGCTTTGATGGACATCGTACCGCCGGTATAGTCGTCCCATCCGGAGGTGGTCACGGAGGCCATCTTGGAGGCGGCGTTATACACGATCTTGGACGAGAGGTTCGACCCGGTGATGGTAACGTTTTGTGCCGACGAGACCTTGCCTTTTTCGACTGTAAAGCTCAGCGAGGTCTTGGAGGCTTTCAGCGTGGGGTTGGCCACGGTGAAAGCCATCATCTGATTGTACACTTGCAGGATTTGCGTGCCGTAGGATGTCGAGGTGGCCCATTTGCCGCCCAGTGCCTCCCAAGTGGTGGCGCAACCGCGCGTGACGTACTTGAAGCGCGGGTCTACCTGCGCGTACGGCAATGCATCCTTGCAAGCGTAAGCAAAGAGGTGTTGTATCTGGGCTTCGCAGCCTAAGGCTACCGTCGAAAACTGGCAACCTTTTTTGCCTTTCTGGGTCACGCCGAGGCCGCAATAGTTGTGGTCGTCGGGGGTCACTGCCGTGCCGCCGGTGTACTTGAACCATCCGGTCTCGATACAGGACTGACACAGGGCGATATCGCCGCGCACGCCGTATTTCTCGCCCATCTTGTACATCTGGACGGCGATTTCGCGGTCGAAATTCGCATTCTTGGATTTGACAAATTGGTACATACGGTCGATAGTTGCCACCTGTTTGCCTATAATTTTTGTCGCGGCATAGGTGCCTATCGGCAGAAGTAGCGCCATGGCTATTAACGTCAGGAGCTTTTTCATGTGGTAAGTTAAGTAAGCGGTAGTACGACTACCTATTTTATGGTTTTTAGGTGAATAAATATTTGGCAAGTGCTCATAGCAGTAGCGCCATACGTTTTTGCGCTACATGGGTGCAAAGATATGAATAATTGGCGAATTATTCGTCCGAATCCGATGATTTTTTGCTATATATCTGCCTAAAGCGTCATTTTTTCCAGTATTTAGCGCCTACAACCGCCACAATGGCAGTGTCGTCCCCGCCCATCCCTCCGGCTGCATCGAAGAGCATCGGTGTCAAAATTATCGTAGGGCTTACGATTGTGACACACTCCCCTACCGGGCTACGATTTTGACACGCCAAAGTCAGCCGGAGGATGACGTTACGACGGCGGCCGCGCAAAAGCGGGAGGCGTCTGACTATGAGTCGGACGCCCCCGTGTTTCAATTCGTAATATGGTTATGATTAGATGCTATTGTTGCTCGGAGCGTTCCGCCCTCTCCGCTGCGGCGTCGGGCGCCGTTGCGGCTACCGTCGAGCTCTCCGACGCGACACTTTCAGTGGCTTCTGACTTTGCGGCGGCCGATTTCTTGGCACGCGAGCTGCGGCGGCGATGCTTGTTGCGTTTGGTCTTGGTCGAAGACGCGGCAGCGGCATCAGGGGTATCGGTGGAAATAGCGGCGTCCTCGGCGGAGGGTGCGACGCTTTCGATGCCGTTTGCAGGTGCGGCCTGAGCGGAAGCGACCTTATCGGCGACCTTATCGGATGCGGCCTGAGCGGCGACCTTATCGGCGACCTTATCGGATGCGGCCTGAGCGGCGACCTTATCGGATGCGGCTTTTACGGCGGACAAGTCCTCATCGGCGACCTCCCCGGATTTCTTTTCCTTAGTGGCGGACTTGGTTGGTTTGTCGGACTTGGCAGGTTTGTCAGATTTGCCGGATTTGCTTTTCTCTACCTTGGCGGCCTTTTCCGGCTTGATGGTTTTATCGTCTTTGACGGCCTTGACGGCCTTATCGTCCTTGTTTTTCTCGACCTTGGCGGGCTTCTCGGCCTTGGCTTTTTCGGCTTTGGCCTTCTTGGGCTTGGGGGTCTTCTCGGGCGCGGTGTCTTCGGCATCGGCGCGAGCGGCATCCTGGCGACGGCGGGTCTTGGCTACGCTGCTTTGCTGTGTGTCTTTTTCCTGCTTGAGGTCAATGGCATTGCCTTCTTTGTCCACGACGCGATATTGCAGGTAGGCCAGTGACTGGTCGGGAATGAGGCTGAAGCGCACGCCGAGGTTGCGACGCCAACGGCGGTAGAGGCTCGTGAGCCATCCTTTGCGCAGGTATGCCTCGACATATGGATGGACGTAGAGCGTGAAGTCCTTGACACCGAGGTCCTCTACCATATAATGGAGCTTCTCGTAAAGCGTATCCGTAAACAGCAGCGAGGGCTGTATCTCGCCCTTGCCGAAGCACGAGGGGCAGGTCTCGGTGGTGGTGATGTCGAGTACGGGGCGTACGCGCTGGCGTGTAATCTGCATCAGGCCGAATTTGCTCAGCGGCAGGATGTTGTGGCGCGCGCGGTCGTTGGCCATGACTTCTTTCATGTGCTCGTACAACTGCTGGCGGTGTTCGCCCTTGGCCATATCTATGAAGTCGACAACGATGATGCCGCCCATATCGCGCAGTCGCAACTGACGCGCAATCTCGTCGGCGGCGCGCAGGTTGACATCCAAGGCATTGGTTTCCTGGTCGGTATCGGCCTTGGTACGGTTGCCCGAATTGACGTCTATGG
>CAKTOT010000017.1 GCA_934590135.1 uncultured Muribaculaceae bacterium | reverse complement strand
GCCGTTGTCCGTGTCTATGGCCATCAGAATGTCATCGTACGGCGAGTTGTAAGGCATCCCGACGTTCACCGGCTCGAGGAAGTCTCCCGTGGAGTCGTCGCGGCGGGTCATATATATGTCGTATCCGCCTATTGAGGTTTCGGGGTCTTTGGCGGAGAAGTACAGGGTGCTGCCGTCGGTGAGCATAAACGGGCAGGTGGTGGCGTATTGTGCCGAGGCAAAAACTTCTGTCGGGGTTTCCAGCGTTCCATCGTCCAGTATCCCGGCATGATACAGCGTGGAGCGGCCTGTGCTGTCCGGCGCGTTCCAGAAGACTTCGCGCCCGTCGTTGGCGGTATATACTATTGTATTGTCGTTGGCGCGGATGTTGGGCGGAAGCACTTGTCGCGTGCCTAAGCGTCCGGCGTTTGCCGGTAGCGGAATGGCTTGGGCCAGACGGTCGCGCGGCACGGTCACCGAATCGATGATGACTATGTCCTCGACGCGTTGCAGCATATTGTCCATCAGTACTATGCGTGCACGCAGTTCGTCGGCTGAGGCCGGGAGGTCGCGGCGTGCGCGTTTGGCAGCTGCTTCCCAGCGTTCCATCAGTTCCTGGGCTTGCTCGATGTCGTAGCTGTTGAGTGCGTCCGAGACCTGTTCCGAGAGGTCTTCGTAGACCGGCGTATGCTTTTTCTTGGGTGCGGCATTGGCGGCTATGGCTATAGCCAAGGCGGCGGTCAATGTCAGTGTCAGATGCTTCATCGCGATGTTATGCTTAGTGTGGTTGTGCGTAAGGATGTGGCGTCTATTGTGCGAATTAGGACGTGGTTCTGAACCGAGTGTGTATTGTCAGCGGATGTCCAGCAGCTTGTGTGTCTGCAAGGACAGGCTCCAATGCGGATGTTGCAAGATGTACTCCACTGTTTCGGCGATGTTTTTGCCCGAACAAGGTTGCAACTTGGCGCAAGGTACGTTGAAATGGCGATATATGGACTCGACATCTTGGCCCATGTATACGACTTTCAGCTCGTCCACGCGGTCGATGCCCCAGGGCCCTTCGCCTTTGGGAGAGCAGGTGACCCAGTCCACCTCCGGCGGCACGGGGCGTGTGCCGTTGGTCTCTATCTGGACGTAGAATCCGTGGGCCTTGATGGCACGCAACATGTCGCTATCGGCTTGCAGCGTGGGTTCGCCGCCGGTGAGTACCAAGTGACGTGCCGGGAATGCGGCAGCGGTTTCGGCAATCTCCTCGGCGGTCATTTCGTCATACCTGGTGTGATCGGTGTCGCAGAAATCGCAACGCATATTGCATCCACTCAGGCGCACAAATACGGCGGCGGTGCCGGTATAGCGGCCTTCGCCTTGCAGCGAGTAAAATATTTCGTTGACGCGATATCTTTTGTCCATAGTTGAGGTCGTTGGGGCGTTTAGTCGCGTTGGTATGATGCGGTATTGCCTTCGCTTTCTTGGACGTCAACGCGGTAGCAATTGGGCACGTTGTCGCATATCCAGCGAGCGATATTTTCGGCCGTTGGGTTGAAAGGCAGCACTTCGTTGAGGTTGGCGTGGTCCAGTCGGTCCATAACCGTGCTTTTGATGTGCGTGAAATCGGTGACCATGCCATCGGCGTTCAGCTCGGCCGCGCGGCAGTGCACGGTGATTATCCAGTTGTGTCCGTGCGTATTGGCGCATTTGCTGTCGTAGGACAGCGTCAGGCGGTGTGCCGCCGATATTTCGAGTTTTTTGGTGAGATAATACATTGTCTGCTTGGAATGTAGTGGTGTTGCGTGTCAGTCTGTACTTTGCTGAGTTTGGTTCGGCGCATTTTCGGTTGATTTGGCCTCTGTCTCAGTGTCTTCTGTCGGTGTCGGCAGCTTGGACGGGTCGCCTTGCAGGCCGTTCCGAGCGCCTAAATCCATGAGGTAGTCGATGGCGGCTTGGCGTGTCGGCTCGATTTCGCAGTCGCGGGACACTCGTGTCAGATTGGACATTAGCATTCCCACGGTGGGGCCTTGTGTCAGGCCGAACATGGCCATAATATCGTAGCCGTTGAGTGCCGGACGAAAGGCGCGCTCGGCATCCAAGGCATTGATGTCTTTGAATTTGCGCTCAACAATATCGAAGTTTTCGAGAAATCGTTGTTTTTTTTCGATATTCTTGGACGTGATGTCGGCACGTGCCAGTATCATCAGCGCGTCCAGGTCGTCTTCGGCATAGTTTATCAGTCGACGTACGGCGCTGTCCGTCACTTCGTCTTCCACCAGCGCAATGGGACGCATGTGCAGGTCTACGAGGCGTTTGACGCGGCGCATCTCGGCCCCCATAGGCAACTTGAGCCGCGCAAATATTCGAGGCACCATCTTGGCCCCTATGAAGTTGTGGTTGTGGAATGTCCATCCCACCTGTGGATCGTAGCGCTTGGTCAGCGGCTTGGCGATGTCGTGCAGCAGTGCGGCCCAGCGTACCCAAAGGTCATCGGTGGCGGCGGCCACGTTGTCCAGCACTTCGAGCGTGTGATAGAAGTTGTCTTTGTGGCCGCGTCCGTTGACCACTTGTACTCCTACCAGAGCCTCCAATTCGGGCAGTATTATGGCTAATAATCCGCTGTGGTGCAGCAGATCCCAGCCGATAGAAGGTCGTGGCGAGGCCATGATTTTGTTGAGCTCGGTGGTGATACGCTCGGTGGTGATGATGCGTATGCGCTCGGCCTGTGTGCGTATGGCATCGAAGGTCTCGGGGCATATATCGAATTGCAGTTGTGTGGCAAAACGTATGGCACGCATCATTCTCAGCGGGTCATCGCTGAAGGTCACTTCCGGCTCGAGCGGTGTGCGAATTATACGGTCTTGAAGGTCTTGAATGCCGTTGTAATTATCTATAAGGCGTCCGAAGAACTTTTCGTTGATGCACAAGGCCATAGCGTTGATAGTAAAGTCGCGCCGTGCGATGTCTTCCTCGAGTGTGCCGTCTTCGACTATGGGGTTGCGCGAATCGCGTTGATAGCTTTCGCGGCGTGCGCCCACAAATTCCAGCTCGAGTCGTCCGCGCTTGACTTGTGCGGTGCCGTAGCTGCGAAATACGCCTAAGTGTGTGCCTCGTCCGAGTTTTCTTGCTACGGCCGTGGCAAGGGTTATGCCTGAGCCAACGGTGACGAAGTCGATGTCATTGAGCTCGCCTCGGCGTAGCATGGCGTCGCGCACGTATCCGCCCACGACGTAGGCCTCCATACCCAAGTCATCGGCCACAAGGCCTACGCGTTTGAATATTCGGTCGCGCAGCAGGCGTGCGTAGTTGTTGTCATCCGGTTCTTCTTCCGTCAGCAGTGTCGTCATTGTTCGAAGTTGATAAGTTGGGTGGGGGCGTTGGTGAGACAGCGCATAGGAGCATCTTCGCATACCACGTATGTGTTTTCGATACCCACGGCTCCTACGCCGGGGATGACGAATTTTGGCTCAATGGCGATGACATTGCCGGCTTCGAGGATGTCACGGCTACGTGGTGCAATGACGGGCAATTCGTTGATTTCGATACCTACGCCATGTCCTACAAATCCGGCGTGCTGGCGATGTCCCATAAAATAGTGTTCCAGCCCGGCCTGTCGTGCCATTTCGAGGGCTTTCTCGTACATAGCCGATGCCGAGGTGCCCACGCGTCCCATTTGGGCGAGGGTGTTGCAGATGTCTATGGAGAGTTGGTGTGCGCGGCGAGCTTCTACTGAAATGTCGCCCAATACGAAGGTACGTGTCATGTCGGTCATATATCCGGTGTAATTGCCGTTGACGTCCACCATCACCGTCATGCCGGTGCGTATAATCGTGCCGTTGGCACCTACGGGCAGCGAGGGATCGGCGCCGGCACCGCCCATGGCAAAGTCGTAGGGAGATGGCGCATCGGCATTCTCCCCGGCCAGGACGTTGCCCATATATAGCTCCATATCGTTGCCGTTGATGCGGAACTGCCCGAGACATCCTTCGAGGCGTGATACGCGCTCAATTTCGACTTGCAGCTCGATGTCGGTCATATTGTCGCGATACAATCGCGGAATCATACGGTAGACATGCTCGTGATGGCTGCCCGAGGCGGCTATCAGTTCCATCTCGCCGGGGGTCTTGACGGCGCGAGCGTGACGCAGCAGTGTATCTGCATTGGCCACATCAGCGGGTTGGACATTCATGGCGTGACACAGACGCAGCACGGTATTGTAGGGCAGGGTGTCCTGTTCCAAAGCTAAGCGCTTGGGCTTGGGCAGCGAATGACGCTGCAGCTCTTCGAGAATATTCTCGGGCTTGTGTATGGCGATGACGCCGTCGCCTTCAAGGTCTACGGGCCTTTTGACAAAGTAAGCCGGGGCGTCTGCATCGCGGTGTATATATATGTATCCGCTGTAGACGCGCCCTGTCATATAGTATAGGTTGGCGTTTATGGTCAGCAACATAGCGTCAATGTCGTCTTGCGCCATAAGTTTTTTGAGCCGAGACAGTTTCAGCGTCTGTTCATCGGCGCTGAGTAGCTGCAGTTTGTTTGACCGTTTCATAGCGTGAAGTGTCTTAATAAAAGGTCTGTATGTCGTTTCTTATATTCTAATAATGTGCGTGTTGCCTCAAGAATGCAAGTGCGGGTTAGACGCTCGAACCATACTTAGACAATGCTCTCCAACTCGCCGAAGCAGTGGATGACGGCATCCGGGTCCTTGACGTTCCCGAAACCGTAGGCGCAGTATATCATCTTGGCTCCGGCTGCATGTGCCGCATCGCTGTCGCCCTGAGTGTCACCTACGTATACCGGGTGTTTAAGGCCGTATTTGTGTACAAGCAGTGTGATATTACCGGCTTTGTCCAACCCTGTGCCGCCGTGGCTGAGCGCGTCTTTGATGTACGGACGCAGCCCGTTGACATCAAGAAAGTTTTCGAGTCCGAGAGGCCCGCAGTTGCTTACCATAAACAGCGGCAAACGTCGTGCCAGTTCGGGTATGGCCTCAGTCACTCCGTCATATAATCGACCGCGCAATCCGGGCATCATCGTGGCCTCGTTGTCATTGAGTAGTTGTAGAAAACGCCCGTCGCGATCGTGTCCCGGAACGAGGTCTTTGATGATGTCTTCGAGGTGCTTGCCCATCTCGCGCATCAGCGTCTGACGTGTGACTTGCGCTACATCGGTGATGCCCGCTTGCTCTAATGTCGTGTTCCATATCCGAGCATACGAGTCCACGGCGTCCCATAAGGTGCCGTCCATGTCGAATATCAGTGCATCGCATTGCAGTTTTTCGCTCATTTCTCGTAGTGCTTGGATGGCGGCAGTGGAGTTACGCCTATTTGTTCGATTTCGGTGAGTGTGTCCAGACGCATAATATGACGCAGGTGCAACGACCCTCCGCGACGTAAGGCATGGCGTAGTGTCACGGTATCGGTGTATTGATACGTGACGCCGCTGCCGCGACCTCTCCATCGCCCCCATGCGTCGGCCAAGGTGACGTCCACGGTGTCTGTGAACGTGCTGTCTGTTGTGTCATACTTGATTTCGAGCCACAAGTTGGAGTATTCGTAGTTGTGACTGTGTCGTATGGTCAGGGCTATGAGGTCGGTGACTTCGGCGCTGTCCGGCGTCAGTGTCACTGTCCGGCCGTAGCGCCAGCCGTCAACGTCTATGTCGGACCATGCGCCGGGAGTACCGCCCGAACATGATACGATACCCGAAGCCGTCAGTGCTCCGAGTATCGTTAATAGTATTGTATTTAGATGCTTAGGCATCTGTTTTTGGTTCTTTGGACTGTTGACTATCGTTTTCGTTGCCGGTGTTACGCGGCTTTTTCTTGTTGCGACGATTGGGACGCTGTTGCTTGTCTCGAAGTGCTTCACCATTGGCCGGTTTGGACTCCTTGGGCTGCTTTGTCGGCTTGGGGTCGTTGCCGTCTCTTGTCGGCTTGGGGCCTTTGTCTTTGGCTGACTTCTTTTTCTTGCGTTTCTTTTTGTCGAAGCGAGTCAGTTCGTCTTGATCCAGCAGATCATTGACGTTGGAGCGTTCCTTGGCTGCTGCTTCGGCTGCTTCGGCATCGCGTAGCAGTGTCGCCGGTTTCTTGCCTTCCTTATTGAGCGCAATGATTTCGAATACGCGTTCGGCATCCAAGGTCGTGAGGTTTGCGGCCATAGATTTGTCCGATGAGTATATGATTTCGCGCTTGAATACATCGGTCTTGAAGTGATACCACGTAGCATCAGCCGTTTCGAGCCTTATATTTTTGGGCGGCATACGCTTGACTGTTTCGACGTAGGTGTCTACTTCGAAGTTGAGGCAGCACTTAAGCTTGGCGCATTGTCCGGCCAGCTTTTGCGGATTGAGCGAGATGTCCTGAAAGCGTGCGGCACTTGTGGAGACGCTGACAAAGTTTTGCATCCACGATGAGCAGCACAGCGGTCGTCCGCAGGGGCCGATGCCGCCTATGCGTCCGGCTTCCTGACGTGCACCTATTTGTTTCATCTCGATGCGTATCTTGAAGGTATCGGCCAAGACCTTAATCAGCTGGCGGAAGTCGACGCGTGCATCGGCTATGTAATAGAATATAGCCTTATTGCCATCGCCTTGGTACTCCACATCGCCGATTTTCATATCCAGTTGGAGGCTCTGAGCGATTTTGCGGGCGCGTATCATTGTGTCTTGTTCGCGCGCGCGTGCTTCATTATATTTTTCTATGTCCGCGGGTTTGGCTTTGCGAAATACGCGCTTTATCTCGACATTGGGGCGTATCCCGCTTTTGCGCATTTGCAGGCGTACAAGTGCGCCGGTAAGTGTCACCGTTCCGATGTCGTGACCCGGCTGGGCTTCCACGGCCACCAAGTCGCCGGCTTTGAGTGGAATATTGGTGGAATTCTTGTAGTACCCCTTGCGAGTGTTTTTGAACTGCACTTCCACGATGTCATCATCGGCGTATCCGCCGGGAATGTCCTCAAGCCAGTTGAAACTGTGCAACTTATGCCTTGCTGTGTCCGAGCATCCACCGCAGCACGAGCACTTGTCTTTGGGACAAGCGCCGTCCGCCGCCTTTGGACAAGACCCGTCTGCCGCTTTTGGACATGCGCATCGACCTTGAACGGCTTCGGGTTGCGCCTTGTCGAGCGAGGTGTCGGCCTCGGCGGCGTTGCCCGAATCCTCCACGGGGGCGTGCAGGGCGTTGTTTATGTTTTCTAAGTCGTTGATTTCGTTGCTCATATCACCTTATTTGGCAAAGCTTACCGAGCGTGTTTCGCGGATGACCGTAATTTTGACTTGTCCGGGATATGTGAGTTCGTCCTGGATGCGGCGTGCTATTTCGGCTGACAGTTTTTCTGTCTCTGCATCGTCAATCTTGTCGGCGCCGACAATGACGCGGAGTTCGCGTCCGGCCTGGATGGCGTAAGTCTTGATGACTCCGGGGTATGAGAGGGCCAGTTGCTCGAGGTCTTTGAGACGTTTGATGTATGCCTCTACAATTTCGCGACGTGCGCCGGGGCGTGCGCCGGATATTGCATCGCACACTTGCACTATGGGAGCCAGCAGTGTTGTCTGCTCTATTTCGTCATGGTGTGCGCCTATGGCATTGCATATTTCGGGCTTCTCTTTGTATTTCTCGGCCAATTTCATGCCCAGCAGTGCGTGCGGCAGTTCGGGCTCTTCGTCAGGCACTTTGCCTATATCGTGCAGCAGTCCGGCGCGGCGTGCTTTCTTGGGGTTGAGGCCGAGTTCCGATGCCATGACGGCACAGAGATTGGCTGTTTCGCGTGAGTGTTGCAGCAGGTTTTGACCGTAGCTGGAGCGATATTTCATTTTGCCCACCAGACGTATCAAGTCGGGGTGCAAACCGTGGATACCCAGGTCTATGGCCGTGCGTTTGCCGGTTTCGATGATTTCTTCTTCGACTTGCTTACGGACTTTTGCCACGACTTCTTCGATGCGGGCGGGGTGTATGCGTCCATCGGATACGAGCTGGTGTAGAGCCAGGCGTGCAACTTCGCGGCGTACGGGATCGAATCCGCTTAGCACTATTGCTTCGGGTGTATCGTCCACGATGATTTCGATGCCGGTGGCGGCTTCGAGGGCGCGGATGTTGCGGCCTTCGCGGCCTATGATGCGGCCTTTGATTTCGTCCGAATCGATATGAAATACGGTTACCGAGTTTTCGATGGCGGTTTCGGTAGCGGTGCGCTGTATGCTTTGGATGATGATGCGCTTGGCTTCTTTATTGGCCGTCATCTTGGCCTCGTCCATGATGTCATTGATATAGGCGGCAGCGGCGGTTTTGGCTTCGTCCTTAAGCGATTGGATGAGTTTCTCTTTGGCTTCTTCGGACGAAAGGCCGGAGATGTGTTCCAGCGTTTGGCGCACCGATGCTTTTTCTTGTTCCAATTCGGCTTCTTTGCGTTCTACGGCTTGGTATTGCTCGTCCAGGGTCTGGCGTGCGGCTTCAAGTTCGTTGCGCGTCCGGGCGTTTTCGCCTTGCTGTTGGTTCAGTTGCAGTTCGCGTTGTTTTTGTTTAGCTTCCAGGGACTGGAGCTTGGACATGCGTTGGTTGGCTGCTTTTTCGGCCTCGGCGGTGATTTTGAGGGCCTCTTCGCGGCCTTCCATTTCCTTATCTTTTTTGATGTCGAGGGCTTGACGCTCGGCATCGGCCACTATTTGTCGTGCGCGGCTCTTGGCGTTCGAGCGGTGTATCACTATTGTGACGACCACTCCGATGACGGCGGCAATGGCGGCAATAATTATGGTTGTTACTAATGATGTCATATAATGTTTGTATGTGCTTGGTTGTTGTTATTGGGTTGTATGTCTTATTGTTATATGTTATTTGTCTCTATTTTCGGACTCGTGTCGCCGTTTCGGGTGAGCATCTGACCGCGGCTCTCTTGCCGCGTACAAATGGCGATAGCCGCTCCGAGTGTTGTCGGGCGGCGTGCGGGTGTATGTGTTGCGATGCTTGGGATGGCGAGCCTTCAGACGCGTGTTGCGGCTATGGAGGTCGGTTTTAAGGCTTGGCTTCGGATTTTATTTCGAGCATTCGGTCCAAGTCGGCTTCAAAGGCCTCCAGAAGGTGCTGTTGGTCATCGACGCTTTGCTTGAGCTGATAATACAGCTTGGCAAACTGGAATGCCGCCATGGCCAGAACCTCTTTGGAAGTCTTATCTTCAAATCGACGACGCCATTCGGTCCACACGCGGTTGACGTTATATTCGGCCTCGCGTATGCGTTCCTCCTTGTCCGGCGCTATTGACATGCTTATGGGTGCGACGTCGGCAATTTTTATCGTTATGTTTTGTTCCTTCTTTACCATTGAGTGTATTCAAGCATCGTGTGTCAAAAGTCGTTGGCGCTGTCATCGTATGTCGTCATCCGTCGATGTCAACGATACAGCGGTCGATTTCCCGCACGAGTTCGGCGATAATGGTTCGTGTCTTCTCGATGGCTTCACGGTCGGGCGCAAGTGTCGAGGATACGCTGAGGTACTCGTTGCGGAGGCTCAGCTCTTGGATGCGCCGTTCCTTGTCGCGGAGCTCTCTCTCGAGCTCGGCGATGCGCTCTAAGGCTTGCGTACGCTCCTGACATACAGTGTCGTAGCGCTGTGCCAGTACGTGCATCTTTTCGCTTATGCGCGACAGTGATTTATCTAATGACTCGGTTGCCATATCTCCAAATTTCCACAAAGTTAGCAATTTTTTTCGTAAACCCGTATGTGCTCATACAAAATTTGGCAAAATGAGCCCTGAAGTTGTGTCGAAAAAAAAATGTCTGATATTCCTTCGGCGTCGTCTTTGTATATCTTGAAGGTTGTCTTTGCCCGGCTTGAATGTCGCTTTTGAGGCGTCTCTGCGGCATTTCGGTCTCCCTCTCAAACCATATACAATGGCGTCTCGGAATCACGACTCCGATGAAGGTGAGTTGCGTATGTGCGAGATAATGACTAAATTTGTCGTCTATAGCGCTGCCTCAGGCGCTTGATTCTCGGATTAGACGACCATTCTAATGAATAAGCAGACACAGACAAAGATGGACTGGGCGCGGCTGATAGATGACTGCCGCTTCGGTCTCGAGGATTACCACAAACCGGATGTTGTCGGGGTGGGGCGCAGCGACTTCCGTCGTGATTACGATCGTCTGGTATTTTCTTCGCCTTTCAGGCGGTTGCAAAACAAGACGCAGGTGTTTCCGCTGCCGGGCAGTATCTTTGTTCACAACCGATTGACCCATTCGTTGGAGGTTAGTAGTGTCGGTCGAAGTATGGCCGATGAAATTGCGGCAGCACTTGTACAGCGACATGGCCCTATGAACGGAATTTTTGCCGACTTGGGGGATGTGGTGGCTGCGGCGTGTCTGGCGCATGATCTCGGTAACCCGCCTTTCGGCCATTCGGGCGAAAAAGCGATAGGAACTTTCTTCAGCGAGGGCGCCGGACGGGCGCTCAAGGACCAACTGACCGCGCAGCAGTGGAATGATATTGTCAATTTCGAAGGCAACGCCAATGCACTACGGGCACTGACGCATCAGTTCAACGGTCGTCGTCCCGGCGGCTTTGCAATGACCTATACGATGTTGGCTTCTATAGTCAAATATCCTTACGACTCGTCATTGGCCGGAACAAAGGGCAAATTCGGATTCTTCGGAAGCGAGCGCGCCGACTTTGAGCGCATAGCTACGCGCCTGGGAATGTTGCGGATGCCTTCGCCCGAAGGGTCTATGCGGTTTTGCCGCCATCCGCTGGTGTATATCGTCGAAGCTGCCGATGATATATGCTACGAAGTCATGGACTTCGAAGATGCCCATAAATTGAAAATTCTCGGTACGGAAGAGGTCCTGGATGCCTTGCTGGCGTATTTCGATGACGAGGCGCGTGCGCACGCCGTTGAAGTAATGAACCGTGTCAAGGACCCCAACGAGAAAATTGCGTATCTACGCAGCGGCGTTGTCGGCCGCTTGGTAAGTTGCTGTGCTCAGACATTTATAGACAACGAAGATGCCATACTTTCAGGCACTTTCGAGGGCGCTCTTCTTGACCACATTCGCGAGCGCGAACGCGAGGCTTATCGCCGCTCCACACGTCTGTCATGGGGCAAGATTTACGGAGCACCGCAGGTGGTGGACATTGAGTTGGCCGGTAACCGCATCCTGACTTTCTTGCTCGAGAAGATGATACATGCCGTCACTTACCCCGAGCTTAATTACTCGCGGCTGCTGCTCAGCCAAGTCCCCGGACAATATAACGTGGGTGCGCCCGAATTATTTGACCGCATTCAGGCCGTATTGGACCATATCTCGGCAATGACGGATGTGTATGCCCTCGACTTATACCGCAAGCTCAACGGTATGAGCCTCCCGGCGGTCTGACACCGGAAGCGCAATCCTGACGTAAGCCCGACGCTCGAAGGCCTATATATCTCGTAGTATTAGAATGGCCGATACTTTCTTTGTAGAATATACAATACTTCCTTTTGTAGAACATCGAATAAACCAACCATAAGATTTCGAAAAAAATGTCTCGCAATAGACTTACAATTATACTCACATTTGTGCTCGTGGCTGCGGCCGCTTTGGCACAAAAGCAATACTATGCACCCGAAGATGTGCCTAATGTACAGCTGCAGAACAAAAATCGTTATCTTAGCGACCCGGCACAGATTATAGATGCCGCCAATGCCGCGCATATTGACTCGACTTTGCAAAATCTTCGTGCTACCACAGGTGTGCAGGCTGCCGTTGTGGTATTGCCCAATATGGATGGGGATACGGATGTGGACACTTATGCCACTGATTTGTTTACACTTTGGGGCCTTGGAGACAAAGACAAGGACAACGGCTTGCTATTGCTCGTTTCGGTGGGCGATCGTAAGTATGTGATACGCACGGGATATGGTATCGAAGACGCTCTGCCTGATGCAATATGCGGTCGCATCGAGCGTAATGTTATGGTGCCGGCCTTCAAGGAGGGTAACTACTCCGGCGGTATTCGCGCGGCAGTGGATAATATCAGTTCGGTGCTCAGCGACCCGGCACTTCGCGACGAGATGCTCAAAGATATTGCCGAGCAGGAACGTGAAGATTGGATGGATGTGTTGTATCTGTATCTGACCTTTTGTGTGGTTATGACACTATTGGGTTTCGCTTGGCTGTTCTTCGCGCTTCGCGGCGTACGAGGCAAGACTCCTTACGACAAGTACCAGGCCACGCGTACGCTATCCCGCTCTTCCGGTGCCTGCGCCTGGTTCACGCTGGGTATGACACTACTGGTGTACATCCCTCTGCGTATGGTTATGCGGAAGTGGCGCAATGGTGCGCATTATTGCTCCAATTGCGGCACTAAGATGGAAAAACTTGACGAAGACAAAGACAACGAGTATCTGACGCCGGCGCAGGACGCCGAGGAGCGCATCAAGTCCGTGGACTATGACGTGTGGTTGTGTCCCAAGTGCGGTACAACGGAAATATATCGCTTTGACGAAGACTCCGGATACACCGAGTGTCCGTATTGTCATGCCCGCACATGCCGCTTTGTACGAGATACCGTGATACAACGCCCCACCCAGTATCAGGAAGGCGTCGGTGCCAAGACATACAACTGCCTAAATTGTAAGAAGACACATAGCATTGCCTATAAAATAGCCAAACTTGCGCCTACGGTGATTGTCGGAGGCGGCGGATTTGGCACCGGCGGCGGTGGCGGTGTTTCCGGCGGCAGTTGGGGCGGCGGCAGCACCGGCGGTGGCGGCGCCTCCGGCGGCTGGTAATAGCAAAGTACAGGCTAAATAGTCTGAATCACAGTCTGATAATGCTGCGATGACGGACGGCGTATGCGGCTCCGGCGGCCATCAGGCGCAGCGCTGCAATGCTGCGAGCGCGTACAGCCTGCCGGACAATGCGCAACCATCCGCTGTACGGGTGAGTGAGGTGTAGCACTGCACCGCGTGCACGCCATACTGCCGGTGTCGGGGCGCGCTGTCCTGTGGAGGGCCCTCCGGTATGGCGTCCTATGACGACTGGTATATATTCAATGCGCAAGCCGAGACGGCGTGCATTCCATATCAAGATATCTTCTTCGCCGCAACCCAATGCCGGGGCTCCTATGCCGAATAATGTGCAGAAATGCAAGCCTGTACGGCGGACGGCATCCAAGCGCAAGGCTATTTCGACTGATGACGGACAGTAGCCGCGAGGCAAGCCGTGCCCGAGATTCATGCGTGACGTCGGGTATGATTTGTTTTGGGCGCCTTCGATGCGGAAGGCGGTGATGTCGGCTTCGCCGAGGCTGTCGATAGCGGCACGCAATTGCGCCTCGGTATAACTCATATCATCATCTGCGGTGAGTACGTATTCCGCATCGGCGGCTTCGAGCAGTCGGTTGCGATTGGCGCATAGTCCGCGACCTTCTGTCATAATTACTCGAATGTCCGGGCGTTGCAATGCCTCGGGCACTTCGGGCGTAGCGTCCTCTCCGGTCTGGCATGACACAAGGTAGGACACACCTTCGATGACGGGCAAGGACATAGAGGCCGTGCGTCGCAGGCCGTTGTCGCCGTATGTGGCTATGAGTACTTGAAGTCGCATAGGCTATAGGGACTTGCCTTTGTTGCGATAAATTTTGCGCCAGAAGTCTTCGTAGCGTTGTGCTACGACTTCGCAGTCGTTGTGGGCGACCACGTACTGGCGTGCTTTCAAGGCATTTGCGGCCAAAGTTTCGCGGTCAAGACATCGGCGTATGGCCGGGAGTACCGCTTCCGGGTCGCGCGGGTCGATATTGATGGCCGGAGTGGAGCATCCTTGAAAGTCGTTGAAGTCTTTCTCGGCACCGGTGACTACGGTCTTGCCCATGGCCATGGCCAGAAGGGCCGTTGTCGCCGGAGTGTAGCTGTACAGCTGGTCGAAGACTATGTCTGCACGAGCCATATTCTTCAGGAATTCGGCGTATTGCAGGTTGTGCACCGGAAGTATTGAGACTTTGTCGGGGTATTCGAGCTCTAAGGTCTTGGCAATACGCATCAGCTGAGGTATGCCTTTTTCTTGCTCGCGGCCTATGTGGCTGGGTAATAGTATGCTTATCGGTCGGTCCGGCTCGGTGTCTGTGGCCGTCGGCTTTATGGCCGCGGTGTCCACCGGGATGCCGCCGTAGGCCAGTCGTTCGGCCGCGATGACGCGGGACATAGACAGTTGATACTCGTATAGGGCTGTGATGACTCCGTCTACATGGTCGTAGACGTAATTTGCATAATCGGATAATTCGGGCTGTTGCCACATAGACACGGTGCGTCCGCGTGTGCTCAGCGCATATTCCGTGGGTACGCCGTCTATGGCCCATTCGCTGTATTTCAGCGGACCTTGCGGGTCTTTGCACATATCGACAAAAGCCGTGTCTGTGCCTATTGCCGTGAGGCATACCAGTGTGTTGTGCCGTTTCAGACTATCCAAAAGCGTGCGCAGTCGTGAGGGACGTAGCCGCATAAACGTGGGGCCGCAAATTTGTATCACGTCCCAGCCGCGCAGCCGCGAGAGCAATGTCGTGTGCAGTCGTGCCCATAGTAATGCTCCGCCGAAGACACCGGGTAATCGGCGACTTAAGTCCACATCTCGTCCGGTGTTCATCCATGCCGAACCATCAGAGGCTACACATACGTCGTGTCCGCGTCGTCTGAGCCCTTCGGCGAGGGTGCGATTGTAGTGGCTTGCATCGCCCAGCAGCAATATTTTCATTTCAGCTTGCTTGGCATTAGAGGCCGCAATAAGCGAGCAATACCGCGGTGACCGCGCACGGTGTAGTGGTAGGCAAAGCGCAGTATGTGCTTACGGATTTTGCATTTCTCCTGAAATACGAAAATTTCTTTGAGTAGAAGTCCCGAGGCGGTTCCGCTCCGGTCGCAGTGTGCCGACAGGATTACGCCTTTGAGGTTTATCCACTCAATGGGCACATAAGTGCTCATGTGTCGTAGTGTGTCTATCTTCTTGTCCGGCTTTGCGGCAAAGCATCCGCCGGTGAGCGATCCTTCGGTGATGAATATACGTACTGTCGGTTCTTTGGACTTGATTTTGTAACATCGTGGCTTGCGCAGCGCTATGCGTGCGCCCAGTTCGATGTCGTTCCACACCGCTATGTCGGGATTCCATCCGCCTACGGCTCGTATCAGTTCGGTGCGGCACATGTATCGTTGGGTCGCGAAATTGCTGTTAAACATATTGTTGTAACCCAAATCGTGATTGCGGAAGGTCAGCCTTTTCCAAGGACCGCCGTCTTTGCCGTAAAGCACGTCCCATCCGATGATTTCGGCTTCCGGGTGCGCTTGGGCGGCTTCAATGGCTTTAGCACAATGTTCCGGAGCCATTATGTCGTCCGAGTCGAAGAACATCACCCACGGGGTGACCACTTCGGCGAGGCCGCGGTTGCGTGCGGCGCAAGCGCCTACGGCACTCTCGTCCAGGAGTTTTACGCTCAGGCCTTCCGTGCCTTTGTGCTCGGCCATCCATTTGTGCATCACGGTCTTACTGGCATCCGTGGAGGCATTGTCCACCAATATCACTTTCAGCGGTCTCAAAGTCTGTGCGGCGATGCTATCAAGGGTGCGACCCACGAGTTCGGCACGGTTGTATACCGGAACAACAATTGTAAGCGCCGAGCCGGCGGTGTCGTCGATGACACCGCTTGCGGGCGTTGTTGATTTTTCCGATGTTTTGACCATAACGGGTTAATATGGTGACGTTTTTGTGGGTCCGGCTTCGTCGATTCAGCCGTGATAGCGTGGACTTTTGCCGTCTTAAAGACTTAGGTAGTACCTATGCTTTTTTTGGTTGTGCAAATTTCCGAAATTTCCGTGACATGACAAAATCTTATGAGATGTAACAAAATACGGGGAGATGCAACACCGTTGCGCATTCGACCGGTGCTTAGTTGAACAGCAGCTTGCGCCGTAGTGATACGGGGAATGCGCTGTCCGGGCGCATAGCAATACGGCATACAAATGGTGCTCGGCGAATGTGTACTTCCGAACCCATAGGGAGCACTGTCGAGCGCCCGTCAAGGCTCAGACGAAATGCTCGTGCGCGTCCGCTGACGCTGATATTTAGAACGCTATGGTCGTCGATGACAAGCGGGCGCATACCCAGCGAGTGCGCAGCTATGGGCGACACCACTAAGACCGGAGCCGTGGGCTGCACAATAGGGCCTCCGGCCGATAGATTGTAAGCCGTCGAGCCGGTGGGCGTGGCTATGATGAGTCCGTCGGCGCGATATTGGGCCAGTTCGATGCCGTCTACATAGGTGTCGGCCTGAATCATGGATACGCTGTCGTCTTTGGCGATGCACACTTCGTTGAGTGCATATTTCCATCCGCGCACCTCGGGCGAGCATACTTCCAGCAATGTGCGTTCCTCTATGGCGAAATCGGCGTTGAGCATACTGTCGACGCCCTTTTCAGAGGAGGCATCATCTATGTTCATTGTCGCAAGATAGCCCAAGTGGCCGGTGTTGATGCCGATGATGGGTATGCCGAGACGGCCGACCCATGCGGCGGTACGCAAAAAGGTGCCGTCGCCGCCTATACTCATTACCAGCGTGCACTTTTGATCGGGGCTTGAAAGCGCTGCCGGGCGTACTCCGGCAAGGGATACTCCAAGTTCGGAGAGATGATCGTAAAGCTTGGGGTGCATTTCGATGTCGGTGCCTGTCAGTACGATGTGTCGCAACATTCGCTCGATTCGGGCTGCATAGGGCTGCTGCTGGCGGCTTCCGTATATGGCTATGGTCATGGTAGTTTCGAGTTTTTAGATGAATAGGTTGAGGATGACTATACTGGCCGACGGAAGTTTAGACGTTGAGGATGCGCATAAGACTTCCCAGACGGCTGTCAATGTCGCCTTTGGTTGTTCCAACGGCATCGCGTACGTATTCGACATCGTATCCGTAGCGTGCAACGGAGCGCGCCGCCGCTTCGGTATTGCGGTGCGAAATGCGCAGCTCGATGTATGTGCGCGGCGCGTCTTCGTAATCAATGTCAAAATGCCGAGTGTCCGAGTCGGCGGATACGCCGGGGACTTCGACGTCTATGACGTTGAGATTGAGCACATGGGCATCACAGTCCTCAATGGCGCGGCATAGTTGCGAGGCACAATAATTGTGTTTGGAACAGCTCACTACCAAGGTCGAGGCGTCCTCGGTGTAGGGGAACAGACGCTCCAATTCTGTCTTTATGTCATCTTTTGCGGTCAATATCTTTTAGATTTAGATAATTCTAACTAAATTTGTACTCCCTTTCAGATACAAATTTAGGCAAAAATTCAATACGGAAGGGTAAATATAAGCTTAACACTATAAAAATAAGTCTCAGAGCACAACACACATATATGACCTATCTGAGTGTAAATATCAATAAAATAGCGACTTTGCGCAATGCGCGCGGAGCCAATAACCCCGATGTAGAAAAAGTGGCCGCCGACTGCGAGGAATTCGGAGCGCAGGGCATCACCGTGCATCCGCGTCCCGACGAGCGTCACATACGCCGTAGCGACGTACTGGCTTTGCGCTCGCGTCTGCGTACCGAGTTCAATATCGAGGGCTATCCCGATGAGCGATTTATGGACTTGGTGTTGCGTGTACGCCCCGCACAAGTCACGCTTGTTCCGGATGCTCCGGACGCCATCACCAGCACCGGCGGATGGGATGTAAAAGCCAATTTTGATTTCTTATGTTCCATCGTCGAACGTCTGCATGAAGGCGGCATACGAGTATCTATATTCGTCTATCCCGAAGATGAGGACATACGTGCCGCCGCACGTACGGGTGCCGACCGCATCGAGCTGTACACCAAGCCTTACGCCGATATGTACCCCAAAGATCCGGAAGCGGCAGTCGCCCCATATATTGCGGCCTCCAACGTAGCTCACAATTGCGGCCTCGGAGTCAATGCCGGGCATGACCTGTCACTCGACAATCTGGCATACTTCCACCGAGCCATGCCCTATCTCAACGAAGTGTCCATAGGCCATGCTCTGATATGTGATGCCCTTTATCTGGGACTGCAAACCACTATACAACGTTATCTTGATTGTCTCAAGTAATTAATTGTCTCAAGTGATTTTGTAAAGTAGTGATACGCCTATGAAAGCGTGAGAAAGACATCGAAAGCCGTGCAACCGGGATAGCGCAACCGCAGACCCGAATTCAAGAGAATACGATGTGGCCCGAGATTGTCGGAATCCGCAAATTACAACAGAGGCCGGGACTGACGATTAGCAACCGCCAAGACTGACGATAAAGAATAATAATAACTAACCGCACACAATAACCATCTGAAAAAATGATACTGTTAGACACTGCAACCGCTGCCGTACCCGAGAGCCTGTCGCTTTGGGATTTATGCCTTTCGGGCGGCTGGATTATGATTGTATTGGCCGTGTTGCTTCTTGCCGGCGTGTATATCGCCATAGAGCGCGCCATCATCATCACCAAGGCATCACGCCAGGACGAGACTTTCATGAAGCGTATACGCGACTATATACATGACGGCGAGATTGATGCCGCTAAGGAATTGTGCCACAATTCAGACACGCCGTACGGACGTCTCATCGGCAAGGGCATCTCGCGCATCGGTCGTCCGATGAACGATGTGCTTGTAACCATCGAGAATACCGGAAATATGGAGATAGCCTCGCTGTCCAAGGGTTTGCCGTGGCTTGCTACCATCGCCGGAGCTGCGCCTATGCTCGGTTTCCTGGGCACCGTCATCGGTATGGTCGAGTCATTCTACGCCATCGCCGCCAGCGGCAACAGTGCCCAGATAGGTGACTTTGCCGGAGGTATATACACCGCATTGGTGACCACCGTTGCCGGACTTATCGTAGGCATCGTTGCTATGTTTGCTTACAACTATCTCGTGGCGCGTGTCAATAAAGTGATGAATATGCTCGAGGCTCGCACCATGGACTTTATGGATCTGCTCAACGAGCCGGCTTGACGCCGTAAAATTTCCATAATAGTGAATTATCCAAAGAAGTTTAAATACACATCCAATGTCGCTTAAACGTCAACAAGAAATACTTTCCGGGTTTTCCATGGCGTCGATGACAGACGTGGTGTTCCTGCTGCTGGTGTTCTTTATGGTGACTTCGACTTTCGTATTCCCTACGGCGCTCGAAGTCAATCTGCCGCAGAGCTCCGAGCAGACGCCGCTGAAGCCGGTGACGCGAGTGTTTATCCAAGCAGACGGAAGCCTGTGGGGCCAATTCGGCGACGGCGAGCCTATGTCTATGCCGTCACAACAGGCTCTCGTAGACTTCCTTAAGGGAGTCAAAGAGCAAGCGCCCGAAACCGCCATCGCCGTCTTCGGTGATTCGGCAGTGCCCTATGGCGATGTCGTCGAAATACTCAACCTCGGCGCCGACAACGACCTGAAGATGGTACTCGCTACCACCAAGAAGGACAATGCAGCCACTACGGCGGTGGCCGAGACCGCTCAATCAGGTCAGACTACGGCAAAGGCCCGGTCTGCCGTACCCGCTTCAACCACCGAGATAAGATAATCGCGTATGAATCAAGCACGCCACATAGCAGCCTTAGGTACCATCGCCATAGCGGCGCTGGTGTGGCTATGGCTGTGTCTGAGCCATCTGTCGCTGTCTGTGGACAAGGAATGGCCACCGAAGCCCGACCCGTATATCGAGTTGGCGCAAGTGGAGGACTTGGTCGAAACCATACAGCTGCCACCGACGTCAGTGCCTTCGCACCAACAACAAGATGCAGCGGCACAAACGCCCGAAAATCTTGATAATCCGGCGCGACTTGCGCCCGAGACCGGGACGAACCTCGAGGACCGCGGCCCTATAGGCAAGCCTGCGCCGATAGTGACATCTAATCGCCCGTCCGATATACAGGTGGAGAAAAAACAACAGCCCGAAAAAGTCGGGACCCCGGCTGACAATAAACGCAAGGAAGAACAGGCCACGGCTCGCCGCACCCAATCAACGGTGGGCAATGCCTTCTCCAATGCGCGACACAACGCCAACAATCGCACCGGCGATACCGGTAATGCAGGGCGTACAGACGGCAATCCGACTTCGGCCGGCCCGGCCAATTCGCGGTCGTCTTCCGTGGGTGTCAATCATGGTCGCATCTCCGGCGGATGGGGCTTCCCCGGATATTCCAACACTATTCCGTCCAATAAGGTCGGGAAAGTGAAAATCGAAGCACTCTTTGATTCCGGCGGCATCGTGACCAAGGCTACGGTCATCGGTGGTGACGGCAATATATCCGAAAGCACCAAGGCGGCGTGCCTGCGCGAAGTCAAAAGGCACAAATTTGCACGCACCGGTACGGCCAATCCCGAAGGCGGCAGCGCTACCATCACCTTTGTATTCAGAGATCCGAAATAGCAATGCCGAGCCAAGACATCGAAAGAAGCATCCGTTGTGGCACTTATGCATAGACATAGTATATGTCATTTATACACACAGCATAATACACATTATTATATATAGAACAAACAGTGGACGCCAAGGCGTCCGAAACACTACATAGACAATGACACAATACAAGCGCACCCTCATCACCGCCGCCTTGCCGTATGCAAACGGTCCTGTACATATAGGCCACCTTGCCGGAGTGTATGTCCCGGCAGACATATATGCTCGCTATCTGAGACTTAACGGCCGTCCCGTGGCCTTCGTCTGCGGTTCGGACGAACACGGCGTGCCCATCACCATCAAAGCCAAGAAAGAGGGAGTGACTCCTCAGGATATAGTAGACCGCTACCATAGCATCATCAAGAAGTCTTTTGAAGGCCTGGGCATATCTTTCGACATATACTCGCGCACGTCTTCGAAGATACATGCACAGACTGCTTCGGAGTTCTTCAAACGTCTGTACGACAAAGGCCAATTTGTGGTCAAGACCTCCGAACAGTTGTATGACGAAAAGGCACAGCAGTTCCTGGCCGACCGTTACGTCACCGGCGAATGTCCTCATTGCCATAATCCCCGTGCCTATGGTGACCAATGCGAAGCCTGCGGCACATCGCTGTCACCGGATGAGCTCATCAATCCCAAGAGTGCCATCACCGGAAGCACTCCGGTCAAGCGCGAGACACGCCACTGGTATCTGCCCTTGGAACGCTGGGAAGACTTCCTGCGTCACTGGATTTTGGACGGACACAAGGAGTGGAAAACCAATGTTTACGGCCAATGCAAATCGTGGCTCGATATGGGCTTGCAGCCCCGTGCCGTCACGCGCGACCTCGATTGGGGTGTGCCCGTGCCGTTGGATGAGGCCAAGGGCAAGGTGCTTTATGTGTGGTTTGACGCCCCCATAGGCTATATCTCCAATACCAAGGAGCTGTATCCCGACACATGGGAAACGTGGTGGAAAGACCCCGAAACACGTCTGATACACTTCATCGGTAAGGATAATATCGTGTTCCACTGCATCATCTTCCCGACGATGCTCAAGGCTTACGATGATAATTTCAATTTGCCCGACAATGTGCCTGCCAACGAGTTCCTTAACCTTGAGGGCGATAAGATTTCGACATCACGCAACTGGGCTATTTGGCTCAACGAGTATCTCGAGGATTTCCCCGGCAAGCAAGACGTGCTGCGCTATGTGCTCACAGCCAACGCTCCCGAGACTAAGGATAACGACTTCACTTGGGTCGACTTCCAGGCACGCAACAATAACGAATTGGTGGCCATCGCCGGCAATTTCGTCAACCGTGCCGTGGTATTGACCCAAAAATATTTTGACGGTATAGTTCCGGCAGCCGGAACCCTCGAAGATGTAGATGCCGCACTCCAAGCCGACATTCTTAAAGCCAAAGACGCCCTCGAGGACTGCATCGAGCACTTCCATTTCCGTGATGCCCTGCGCGAAGCGATGAATATCGCACGTCTCGGTAACAAGTATCTGCAAGAAACCGAGCCGTGGAAGGTGGCTAAGACCGATATGGCACGTGTGGCAACCATCCTCAACTGCGCTCTCCAAATATGCGCCGATATGGCCATTGCTTTCGAGCCGTTTATGCCCTTCACCTCCGCAAAGATTTGCAAGATGCTCGGCATATCCAATCTTCAGTGGCAAGACCTCGGCAAGGATATCCTGCCGGCCGGACAAAAAATTGGTGAAGCCGAGCTTTTGTTCGAAAAAATCGATGATGAGGCTATACAGAAACAGCTCAAGCGTCTTGAAGATATTCGCAAGGCCAACAGCATAGCTGCGTGGCAGCCTGCGCCTCAACAGCCGGATGTGGATTTCGATACCTTTATGAAGGCCGACCTTCGTGTAGGTACGGTCAAGGCCTGCGAGCGTGTGCCCAAAGCCGATAAGCTGCTCAAATTCACCATCGACGATGGTACGGAAGACGGACGAACCATTGTCTCCGGTATTGCCAAGTACTACAATCCCGAGGACCTTGTAGGCCGCCAGGTATGCTTCATCGCCAATTTGCCGGTACGCCGTCTACGCGGAGTTGATTCGCAAGGCATGATACTGAGTGCCGAAGATGCCGACGGACGACTTGTCGTCATAGGCCCGACAGGTCCGGTACATCCCGGTGCAAGTGTCAAATAATCAAGCGTAAAGCCATCGACGGCGTTAATGCCGCTGACGGCAACGTTATTTCAGATATAAAAAACCAAGCCATCAAACAGCTAATACCCATGTCCATGACTACCAAAAAACCGCGTATACTTATGGTGTATACCGGAGGCACCATCGGCATGATTGAAGATGCCGAGACTCACGCACTGCGTCCTTTCGATTTTACGCATCTGATGGACAATGTGCCTAAGGTTAAGAAACTTGACTACGAAATAGACAACATACAATTCAACCCGCCCATAGACTCCAGCGACATGAACTTGGAGCATTGGCGGCTGATAGCTCGCTCGATAGCGGACAACTATGACCTCTATGACGGCTTTGTGGTCTTGCACGGCACGGATACTATGGCTTACACTGCCAGTGCGCTGTCTTTTATGCTGCAAGGTCTGAGCAAGCCTGTAATTATTACCGGTAGCCAATTGCCGATAGGCGAAGTGCGTACCGATGGCGAGGAAAACCTGATTACCGCCTTGCAAATAGCAGCAGCCAAAGACCCTGACGGGTCCGGTCCGATGGTGCGCGAGGTGGCTATACTTTTCGAGAACTATCTGTGGCGCGGTAATCGTTCGACCAAACGCAGTGCCGACAATTTTAATGCCTTTAAGAGTCACAACTATCCCGCTCTGGCCAAGATAGGGCTCGGCATACACTTCGAGCCCAAGGCTTTGGCACGTCCGGCCGCCGGCACAAAGCTGCATCCGATGTACGATATGAATCCGGCCGTAGTGGTTATAGATTTGTATCCGGGACTGGACGCGCGCACGCTTGATCATCTGCTCAATACGCCCGGCATACGCGGTGTCATACTGCGTACCTACGGAGCCGGCAATGGTCCCACGGATAGATGGTTTATGGATTGTATCAAGAATGGAGTAGGTCGTGGACTGGCCATACTCAATGTGACGCAGTGCGGCAATGGAGGTGTGCACGCCACGCGCTACGTGGGCGGCGAGATGCTTACGAGTATAGGCGTTGTTTCGGGCCATGACCTCACCTTTGAGGCTGCCATCACCAAGATGATGTTCCTGTTAGCACAAGACCTTACTACTACTCAGCTGCGATATCGTCTTGCCGTCCCCCTATGCGGCGAGATGTCGTACTGATAGATAGTATGCATGGTATATTGCCCGGATGGCACTGCTTATCCGGGCTTTTTTTTGCGTGTCACAAATCGTAGAGCGTGGATTGTGAGTACGTAGGCATACTTGCGCACTTGGTCTACAAGAATTGATGCGACGAATATCAGGACAAACAGGGCGGTAGCCCATAGCAGAAATTCTGCACGGCTATGTGTGGCTTCGTATGTACGCAAGGCCAGGTTTAGTTTGAGCCAGCAGTAGGGAGCTTTGTGCAACAAGTAGACCATAAAGACGGACGAGGCTATCCAATTTATTGCGACTGAATGTCGCGGCCGCATGGTGGCAAATGTCAGGAACAGTGCGGCCGAGGATAGCAACACCGACGGGCTGTTGTAGGCATAATTCATCGATAGGGCCGTGACGAATACCGAGATGCAGTATAACAGGAGGTACACGGCCGAGGGCAATCGCTTTAGCGTTGTGGCGTTGTGAGCGATATAATATCCGATAAAGTAGATGAATATCAGGTGCATAATGCTGTATCCGGCACGATTGATAATGCTTCCGTGATACCATCCGAGATAGACATTGATAAAAGCCAAGACGGCGAGCATCTGATGAAGATGTCGTCCGCGCAATGCCGCAAATCCGCCGTTGAGTATAGGACTGAGCATGTATAAGACAAAGTACGCCGGAACAAACCACAAGTTGGTGTCAGAGAGCACCATAAGAGTTTGACCGAGGCCGTCGGCGAGTCCGCCTCGGTCGAAACATCGTGCGACATACACGGTCAAGGCAGCAAATTCGCACATAAACAGGTAGCCGAAGGCGCCGCGCCATGTCGCTCGTATGCCGTAGTATCCGGATATGAGTACAAAGCAGTTGACACCTACTATTGCGGCGGCTTCTGTCAGGGCTTTAGCCACGGCCGTCGAGTCGCCGTCAAGCAATTGGGTACGCGAAGGCAGTCCGAATGTCGCGCCGACAAAATGCAATATCAGTATCATTGCCATGCTGATGATGCGCAGTATCTCAATATTGGAATTTCGTTTTTCGTAACTCATATATGCTAATCTTGAGAGGCCTTGCCGTTGCGTTTAAGCACCGAAAGGTTTGTGAAAAACAAATACCGCCGGCCACAAGTCGGGTCGGCGGTATGTTTATGATATGGTCGTAGAACTTACCGGAATATTATTCGTCTTCTTCGATGGTGGTGGCGCGGCCGAGGGCAGCGTATTTGTCACCGAGGTCTACGAGGTTGGCGTTGTCAATCTTGACATCGAGTTGTGATTCGGGTACGCCCTTGCGGATGAGCTGTTTCTTGACGCCGTTTACACGGTTCCAGCGCAGACGCTCGTTGATTTTGCTGTTGCCGGTATAGTTGTCGGCCCAGCCGGTGATGACGTACTTCTTGTCGGGGTTGTCCTTCATGACGCCGGCTACGGCTTCAAGCAGACCTACGTCCTTCTTGGTCAGACGGAAGATGTTGATGGGGTAGTAGATGGTAGCCAGAGGAGCTTTCTCAACCACGGGTTCGGGAACGGGTTTGTTGAGGCAGTCCTTGAGTTGGTCTTCGAGGTCTTTGATGCGGTCGTTGGCGGCCTGGAGGCGTGCACGGTAAGCATCGCAGTTCTCGGCGGGAGGACATACGGGAACGACGGGAGCGCTCCATTCGCGTTTGTTGAACAGGTAGGTTACGCCCAGGAATGCAGCCAAGTCATGGCTTGTACGATTCCATCCTTCGCCTTCTTCGTCCTTGTGGTTGTCGATACCGCTATAGCGGATGTCCAGTGACAGGTGTACCTGGTCGCTGATGCGGAAGTCGTTGATAAGGCCGGCACGGAATACGAGTACGCGGTCGTTGTTACGCTTGTATCCGTTGGCTTTGACTACGTTGCCTTGTGCGTCGGTGGTGTAGTCTTTGGTGAATGTCCAGTAGCCGCCTGCACCTGCATAGAAGATGGCGTTGTAGCGGCGTCCGGGATGGTATCCGCACCACCAGTTGGTGAGGTTGAGCATTGCGTCAAAGACGGGGCCTACTTGGTTGAATTTTTGTTTGTACTTGCCGTTTACGAGCGGTTCGTCAAGTTTGCAATCTTCGGTGCGTACGTCAGACAGGCCTTTGAGGGTCATGTAGTTGGCGCCGACACGGAGTGCGATGATGGGCGAGAACCATTTGCCGACATAGAGTCCGGCAGCGGGAGCGAAACGATCCCAAGTCTTACGGTCGCTGTCACCATGCGAAAAATAGATATTGGCACCACCTTCAGCGGTGATAAACCAATTGTCTTTGAAACGGTTGAAGAGGTAGCCTTGGCTGGGATCTTCTACGTAGGTGATCTCCTGCTGTGCAGCCTCTTGAGCCCATGCGGAGGCACTGAACAGGCCGGCGCATGCGATAGCTAATAGCGTAGCTTTTTTCATTGAGGTTGAGGTTTGATGGTTTGTGTTATGTTGTATTTGTATATTTTTTACTTGTTGGGAAAATAGCATCCTGAGTACAGTGCCTGTTTCAAGCCGCTAAGTTAATCATTTTTTTTGAATTAGACTTAAAAATATATAATAAAAGCGCTTTGGCGGCTTTGTTATTGCTGTTTTATGCGTTTTTGCAGCGTTTCCGGGCGTCTGTTGTGGTGTATACCGGGTTGTTATGGTTTTTTTTGAGCAGTGAGAAGAGGAGGTTGAGAGCTGTTGGGTATCAATGAAATGTGTCGGAGAGCTTTTGCACCGGCGGACCGATGGTGGGGTTGTGCGGTCCCAGGTCGCTCTTGGAGCGCAGCAACTCGTAGAGTATTCCGCCGACATCGATGCCTATGGCCTGTCCGCCGAGCATAAAGTATGGCTCGACGATGGGGCGGGTTTCCCATTGTCCCGAGAACATCGAGCGCTCGCTGCGCATGCCCATGCGCACTCCCCATTTACGGGCAAAGCGGTAGTCGAGGAAGGCTCCGATGGATGGAGTGTCGTAATATCCGATTAAAGCCGGCTGTGGTAGTCCGCCGGCAGTGGAGTATCCGCCGAAGGCTGTAATGCTCCATTGGTCATTGAAGCGGTATGTCGCTTCGCCGCCGAAGTTCCATCGGGTGTCCAGTCCGCGAAAGTATCCGTATTTGGATGCGCCGCCGTAGAGGCGCAACGATAGTGCGCCGAAGTCTTGGCGTAGGTTGAGCGCACCGGATTCGATGCCCATCGCTCCGGGTATAGATGAGGCTGAGCCTGAGGCATATATCGAGCCTGTATCCCAGCTATATATGGATGTGATGCCCGGCGTATAGCGGTAGGTCGGGTAGGTATATGCGGAGGGATTTACGGGCGGCAGTTGGTGGCCTATGGGCGCTCGACGGTCGTAAGCGGCGTTGTTTATGGTCTCGGTCTGTGGCGTCAGGGGTGTAATCGCAGGGGCTGAATCTGTTGTGTCTGTAGGCGTCGACATCGGGACGCGAGGCATGCGCACGCTGTCCGGCAATTCGCCTTGGGCGTATGTCGGCAGAGTTGTCGCCAGCGAGGCTAATAATATTGCTGTCAGGTGACCGAGTTTCATTGAGCAATGTCGTTGTTGTACTTGATGTTGTGTGCCGCAAATTTAGCTATTTTTTTGTGAAGCGCCGATAAATTGTACCATATATTTAGAAAAAACTAATACTTGGCGCGTCTATTTTGAGAGTGACAGCGGACAGACGGCGTTTGTGCTGCCGTCTGTCCGCTGTTGTGTATTTTGGGCGTGATGTCAGAGCTTGCTGACGATGTCGCGCGTGTCGCGTGCTATCATTAGTTCCTCGTCGGTGGGTACGACTACGACCTTGACGGCCGAGTCGTCTGTGGAGAGGACTGTCTCGGTGCCGCGAGTGCGAGCGTTGAGCTCTTCGTCTATTTTGACGCCCATGAATGCCAAGGGACGGCATACGTCGGCGCGTAGCCCGGTCTGGTTTTCGCCCACGCCGCCGGTGAATACGATGATGTCCACGCCGCCCATCTCAGCTGCGTATGCGCCGATGTATTTGATGATTCGCTGTTGGTAGATGTCCAGAGCCAAGATGGCGCGGGGGTTGCCTTCGCCGACGGCTTTTTCGAGCTCGCGCATATCGGAGCTAACGCCGCTGACGCCTTGAACGCCGGATTCCTTATTGATGATGCGCTGGAGGTCGGCGGCTGTATATCCGTGCTTTTCCATCAGGAATGTCAGGACGCCGGGGTCTACATCTCCCACGCGGGTGCCCATCATGAGGCCTTCGGTGGGCGTCAGACCCATAGATGTGTCCACACTCTTGCCGTGGTCTACGGCAGTGATGCTGCCGCCGTTGCCTATATGGCAGGTGATGATGCGTTTGTCGGCGATGTTGCAGTCCAGAATTTGGCATACGCGCTGGCTGACATAGCGGTGGCTGGTGCCGTGGAAGCCGTAGCGACGGACCCCGTCTTCTTCGTAGAAGCGGTAGGGCAGGGGATAGATGTACGACTTGGCGGGCATAGTCTGGTGGAATGCGGTATCAAAGACGCCTACCTGAGGCACATCGGGCAGTATGGACTCGACGGCTTCGACGCCGGTCATATTGGCGGGGTTGTGCAGTGGTGCCAGGACGTAGCATTGGCGTACCATGTCTTTGACGGCTTCGTCGATGAGGACGCTCTTGTTGAATTTTTCGCCGCCGTGTACCAGACGATGACCCACGGCCTGAATTTGGCTATAGTCTTTGATGCATCCTTCGGTGGGGTCGGTGAGCAGGTCGAGAATGGCCTTGACCGAGCCTTTATGGTCGGCATGTCCTAATTGGAGTATGCTTTTGCCGCCTTCACGGTTGCGGTATTTGAGGAATGTGTCGGCCATTCCGACTTTTTCGACGCCGCCTTCGGCGAGGGCTGTTTCGGTGTCTGTGTCTATGAGTTTGTACTTGACGGATGACGATCCGCAGTTGAGCACTAATATAAGCATGGTTGAGTGTATTGTGTTGTGGCGGTTCGGGGTCGTAGCGTTGTGCGTCAACCTCGGTGCGCTAGTGTGATTTATTGTTGTTTCAGTCCTATGGCCTGATTGCAGGTGATGATTATTGTCTTGTAGATGTCTTCGGGGAAGCAGCCGCGCGACAGGTCGTTGACCGGGGCGGCGAGGCCTTGGAGGATTGGTCCTACGGCTTGTACTCCGCCGAGACGTTGGACGAGTTTGTAGCAGATGTTGCCGACGCTCAGGTTGGGGAATACCAAGACATTGGCGCGTCCGCTCAGGGGCGAGCCGGGGGCTTTGGAGGCGGCCACGCCGGGAACAATTGCTGCATCGGCTTGCAGTTCGCCGTCTATGATCAGCTCGGGCGCCATCTGCCGTGCAAGGGCCGTGGCTTCGATGACTTTGTCTGCTGCGGGGTCGTGTGCGCTGCCCTTGGTGGAGAAGGATAGCATTGCCACGCGCGGAGTGATGCCGGCTACATCGCGTGCGGTGGCGGCGGTGCTGACGGCTATATCGGCCAGTTGCTCGGCGTCCGGCTCTGGTACTACGGCGCAGTCTGCAAACACCATGATGCCGTCTGTGCCGAAAGGCGAACCTTCGGGCAGTAGCATCACAAAGGCTCCGGAAACGACTTTGATTCCCTTGCGCGTCTTGATGACTTGGAAGGCGGCACGCAGCACATTGGCGGTGGTGTTCATGGCTCCGGCCACTTGTCCATCGGCATCGCCGGCTTTGACCATCAAGCAACCGAGGTACAGCGGATTGGCTGTCGTCAGTCTGGATTCCTCTTCGGTCATACCCTTGGAGCGGCGCAGCTCCAGCAGCAGTGGTGCGTATCGGTCGATGACGGCTTCATCGGCGGGATTGACGATGGTCGCACGCGAAATTTCGGGGAGGTTCATCTCGGTAGCCATACGGCGTATCTCGACCGGGTCGCCGATAAGGATGATGTCAGCCAAGGCATCGGCGATGATGCGGTTGGCGGCATTGAGAGTGCGTGGTTCGGTGCCCTCGGGAAGCACTATGCGCCGGCGGTGTGTGCGAGCGTTGCTTGTGAGTTTTTCAAACAGTGTCATGATGACGTATGTATGTTTTGGTTTGTACGGATTTGCTTTTGCTTTGCTGTTGCAAAGGTACGAATTTTCTTTCGTATAGTGTCTATCATGGTTGCAGCGTCTCCGGTTATACGTAGCACATAGCACACCTCTGCCGCAGATCATTGCGGCAGAGGTGTATTGCTTGTGTAGGCGTAGATGGCATCGCCCTATGTCCGGGCGTTATACGCCGTTTTTCGTATGGTCTACTCAGCGCAAGACCTTGACGGTTCGGCGAGAGCCGTTGCTGTAGACGTCCGTGCGGATGGTGATGCCGCGCTCGGTCGGCGCTTCGAGACGCCTACCGTACAGGTCGTGGTATTCGGTGGCAACGACTTGAGCCTCGTCCGCCGCCACGTCATTCACGCCGTCCTTGATAGGCATTATCGTCTTGAACTCTTTCCATTCCGGAGCTGCCTTATATGCCTCGATAGCTTCTTCGGGCACGTACAACGTGGCCTTGGTGTACATATAATCGTCAAAAGCACCGCCGCTCGTTTCGGGCGGAACGGCGTACTCGCAAATAATTTTTTGTACGTTATCCGTCTTCCAGCAGAATAACGAGCCAAAATACGGCGAAGCGCCCTCAATCTTTGATTTTGTAATCTTGATAGTTTTCAGTTTGGGGGCGTTTATTGCAAGCATACCGAATTGCACCGAGCCGGGGATTGTAAGTTCCGTATTGTTACACGTAATCAAACTTTTACCAAGAACCTGAGTTCCGAAATACTGTGCTCCGTCTTCTATGACAAGTTTCTCGGCCTCGATGCCGGCAGCGGCCGAAACGACCTTAATCGTTCCGGGAAGGGTCACTGTAGCGCCGGGCGCAACGTATTTCATCGCGCCGATGTATTCCACGGTCTTGGGAATATTGATGGCTTTGATGGTGTTGTGCGAGCCGCCGTAATTTCGGTTGAACCCGATTACTTTCAGGCCTTCGGGCAGGGTTATCTCCAAGTCCGAGCTTTCGTTCTCGGGATACTCGGAAAGCCACATAAATCCGAATACGGGATACTCCGTGCCGTTGATTGTAACTTTTTCGGGTACGGTAATCTTGCCGGAATACTTCACTTCCTTATCGTCGTTCGGGACCACGATAGCCCCGGTGTACTTGTATATCGAGGCATGATAGCTGTCTCGGACGGTCTCATTAACCGCATACCTAAGATTGCCCACCGTGTATGTCGGCAGCCCGAGGTACGAAGAAGCAGCATTCGGTATACCGTCTTCGATAGCACGAATTCTTTCGAATTGACCCCATGTCTGGTCGGCCTTGTACGCCTCTATCGCAGCCCTTGGCACATAGAGTGTCGCACGGTCGTACATCGTGGGGTGGTAGTCGTAGACATGGGGGTCATCGGGATTATCATTGGGATACAATGGGTCATCGGGCCACTTTTCGAGGCGGAAGGCATCCTTATGCGCCTTGGGCGGATTCTCGTATTCGCAAGTAATGGCCATAATATCATACGAACTGTCACAGAAACCGTCGCCAAATTCGGGTGACGCATCCTTATTGGCGGACTTCTTGATGATGAGGTGTCTCAGATTGCTGGCATACAAGGACGAATACCCGAGCTTTATCGTGCCGGGTATGGTCAAGACTGCATTGTTACATCCGAGCGAATAGCCGGAACAATGCTCCACGCCGTCTTCAATGATTAGTTCATCTGCCGTAAAAAAAGCCATATAATCCATAAACTTCACAGATTTGGGAATGACCCGTGTACCGGGAACGCTGTATGCCATTGGCCCGATGTACTCCACTGTATTCGGGATAGGCATTGCGGTTATTTCTCTTATACCCTCTTGGTACTCAATATAACCGCCAATGAATTTTAGCCCGTCAGGAAGGATTAGCTCGAGGTCGCTGCTTTCGTTTTCACGATAAGCGGAAAGCCACAAGAAACCAACCACCGGGTAGTCTTTGCCTTCAACGGTTATCTTGGATGGTATTATTACTTTCCCGGA
>CAKTOT010000016.1 GCA_934590135.1 uncultured Muribaculaceae bacterium | reverse complement strand
CCGTTATGGCCGATTTTACGGACACAACGATGCGGGATTTCGTGTATAAACATCACAATGTTTACTATTCGCCGAGCCGGCCAAGGCTCATCTTTTTGAAATAAGACAACCACGACATCCCGCACGCTGCAAAGCATGTGGGATGTTTTTTCCCCGGACACATTTATCTAAAAACAGGCACAGCTTATTTTAATATATATACGACAAAGCGGCTCGACATACAGCCGACCACACAACATAATATGACACAGCACAACGACATAACGGCCGACGACAACGGCACAAGGACAGCTGAAGGCAACACCACGCCCCTCCGCGTAGCCATACAGGGCATCGCCGGATGCTTCCATGACGCGGCCATGCGCCGATATTTTGCCGAAACGCAGCAGCCGGTCGTGCCGGTCGAATGCGAGAGCTTCGAGCAAGTGGTACATGCCGTCACCGAAGGCCGTGCCGACTACGCCGCCATGGCCATAGAGAATACCATCGCGGGGCCACTGCTCCCCAACAACGAGTTGCTGCGTACCAACGCGGTACACATCGTGGGCGAGCACAAAATGCGCATCAGTCACGCGCTGCTGGCTCTCCCCGGCGACCGGCTCGAAGACATCACCGAGGTGCGCTCTCACCCCATGGCCATTATGCAGTGCGACCGCTTTCTCAAGGCTCATCCGCAGTGGCGAGTGTCCGAGGCTTTTGACACCGCCGGGGCCGCACGAGCCCTGTGCGAGGAGCGCCCGGACGACCGATGCTTGGCTGCTATAAGCCCAGCCGGTGCTGCATCAACATACGGACTACAGGTACTCGCCGATGGTATCGAGACAAACAAGCACAACTATACCCGTTTTCTGATACTGGTTCCGGGCGCCGAGGCCGAGGCTGCAGCCGATGCAGACAAGGCGTCCATCGTCTTTTCGCTGCCGCACACCGAGGGCTCGCTGTCCAAGGTGCTGACCGTGCTGGCGCTGTATGATATGAATATGACCCGTATTCAGTCGATGCCCGTCATCGGTCGTGAATGGGAATACCGCTTCTATATCGACCTAACATTCAATGACATCCAACGGAGCCGACAGGCCCTGGACGCTGCTCGCCCGCTGATGAGCGACCTCAAAGTCCTGGGCTTCTACAAAGACGCACCCACGCCCGAAATATAAACCGCATAAGATTATGAACACCATAGATATACATCCGGCCGCCCGCGTAGCCACCGTGCGCGAGTACTACCTGCAACGCAAGATGCGCGAAGTGGCCCAACTCAACGCCGCCGGCGCCGACATCATCTCCTTAGGCATCGGCGGCCCCGATATGCCGCCGCCACAAACGGCCATAGACACACTATGTACCCAAGCGCGGCGCCCCGACACTCACGGATATCAATTGGGCTCGGGCCTGCCCGAGATGCGCCGCGCATTTGCCCGCTGGTATGGCCAACGCTTCGGCGTCACCCTCGATGCGGACAGCGAAATCATGCCGCTGATAGGCTCCAAGGAGGGCATCATGCACGTATCACTGACATTCCTCAATCCCGGCGACGGCGTACTGCTGCCCAATCCGGGATACCCGACATACACATCGGTCAGCCGCCTCATAGGCGCCGACATCCGGTATTACGACTTGCGCGAAGACTGCGGATGGACTCCGGACTTCGAAGCGCTGGAACATGCCGACCTGTCCGGCGTCAAAATCATGTGGACCAACTATCCAAACATGCCCACCGGCGCTCCGGCATCGCGCGAATTGTTCGAACGTCTCGTGGACTTCGGACGGCGCCACAACATCCTCGTCATCAACGACAACCCATACAGCTTTATACTCAACGACAATCCGCTGAGCATCCTCTCCGTGCCCGGAGCCAAGGACATTGCCATAGAGATGAACTCGCTGTCCAAGAGCCATAATATGGCCGGATGGCGCATGGGAATGCTCGCCGCCAAAGCCGAGTACGTCTCCTGGATACGCCGCGTCAAGAGCAACGTCGATTCAGGGCAATTTGCCCCGATGATGTCGGCAGTGGCGGACGCCCTCACCGTCGGCGACGAGTGGTACGCCGAGCTCAACGCCACCTACGCCGAACGCCGCGCCATCGTCGACCGAATAGTCACCGCCCTGGGCTGTACCTTCGACCCAACACAGCGCGGAATGTTTGTCTGGGCACGCATCCCCGAGTCCGAGCCTTCGGCCGAAGCCATGGCCGACCGCATCCTCAAGCAAGCACGCGTATTCATCACCCCGGGCAGCATCTTCGGCTCCAACGGCGACCGATACATCCGCCTGTCCCTGTGCGCCAAGCCCCACAACCTGCGCCGCGCACTCGAACGTATCCAACAAATCAACCAACGCTAAAAAACATTACCACAATATGAAAGATATACAACCCTTAGGCCTCGAAGGCACCACCGGCCCCGGCCCGATCATCATCGCCGGCCCATGCAGCGCCGAAACACGTCAGCAAGTGCTGGACACAGCTCGCCGCCTCGCCGCACAAGGCGTGCGCATATTCCGCGCCGGCATCTGGAAGCCGCGCACACGCCCCGGAGGCTTCGAAGGCATAGGCGCCGACGGCCTACAGTGGCTCAAGGAAGTACGCCAAACCACCGGAATGGCCGTAGCCACCGAGGTAGCCAACCGCGAACACGTGCGCCAGGCCCTCGAGGCCGGGCTGGACATGCTGTGGATAGGCGCTCGCACCACCGCCAACCCCTTCGCGATGCAGGAAATCGCCGATGCACTCGCCGAGGCACACGCCGACATCCCCGTCTTGGTCAAGAATCCGGTCAATCCCGATTTGGAGCTGTGGATAGGCGCCCTCCAGCGCCTCTACAATGCCGGGATACACCGTCTGGGCGCCATCCATCGCGGGTTCAGCGCCTACGGCCCGCACCTCTACCGCAACCTGCCCCAGTGGCACATTCCCATTGAGCTGCGCCGCCGCTACCCCGCCCTGCCCATCATCTGCGACCCGAGCCATATGGGCGGCAAGCGCGAACTAGTGGCCCCGCTGTCACAAGAAGCCCTCGATATGGGATTTGACGGCGTAATCATCGAAAGCCACTGCAACCCCGATGACGCACTCTCGGACAAAGCACAACAAATCGAGCCGGAAGTCCTCGGCTTCATCCTCGACACACTCACCATCCGTCGGCAGAAACAGTCCACCGAGAATCTGCGGCTGCTGCGTCACGAAATCGACCGACTGGACAACGACCTGCTCGAAGTCCTTGCACGCCGTATGCGCGTATGCCGCGACATCGGCCTGTACAAAAAAGAGCACAGCATGCCCGTACTGCAAACCGGACGTTTCGACGACATCATGCACTCGCGCGTAGCCACAGCCGTCGAGATGGGCATGAGCGCCGACTTTATGCGCACCGTGCTCGCCGCAATACACGAAGAATCCGTCCGCCAGCAAATCGAAATCCTCAACCGCCGCTAAGCACCACAGCGGATTACACCACCTCATAACCACTCACAAACGACACACCCACAACGATGAAAATACTGATACTCGGCGCCGGCAAAATGGGCAGCTTCTTCTGCGACCTGCTGTCCTTCGAGCACGAAGTCGCCGTATACGACACCGACCCGCAGCGCCTCCGCTTCACCTTCAACTGCCAACGATTCAGCAACCTCGACGAAATACGCGCCTTCGAGCCGCAACTCGTCATCAACGCCGTCACCGTCAAATACACTATCGAAGCCTTCCGCCAGGTGCTGCCGCTACTGCCGCCGACGTGCATACTCAGCGACATAGCATCCGTCAAGACAGGCCTGCCCGAATTCTACGCCACCTGCGGACACCCCTTTGCCTCCACCCACCCCATGTTCGGCCCCACCTTTGCACGCCTGGACAACCTCGGCGACGAAAACGCCATCATCATCGCCGAAAGCGACCACCTCGCCAAAGTCTTCTTCCGCGACATCTACAGCCGCCTGCACCTCCATATCGAAGAATACACCTTTGCCGAGCACGACACCACCATCGCCTACTCGCTGTCCATACCCTTCGCCTCCACCCTGGTCTTCGGCGCCGTCATGAAACACCAGGACGCACCCGGCACCACCTTCAAGCGCCACATGGCCATAGCACGCGGCCTGATGAGCGAAGACGACTACCTGCTCACCGAGATTCTCTTCAACCCACACACTCCCGAGCAGCTACGCGCCATCCGCGCCAAGCTCGCCGAACTCTCCGCCATCGTCGAGTCCGGCGATGCCGCCGCCCTGCGCACCTTCCTCGACCAAGTCCGCGCCAACATCGCCTGACCAACAGCGCCGCACATTCTCAGATAAACAGCGGAATTAAATCATTCCACGCGTTAATAGACACTTCAACCCGTTCGATTGCTCGTCCGACGAATCGAATTATTTCAAATCCACTTGTCAAAACGCGGCGCAAACATGTCGATGTCGCGCTGTGGAAGGCCCTGTTTCCGAGCTTCATTGCGCCACGATTTCATTGCATCCCTTACATTATCGATAATGCCTTGAGCTTTCGCTGAGGACAGCATATAATCTCCGGCTGATTCCAATAGTATATCAATGTTGGATTCACTTGTATTGCGGTTAATCAGTAGGCTCTGTGAGCCGGAGAGCGTTGGATTGATATCGTATGCCGGTGAAAGTTCCCAGCCTTTGCGTGTCAAAAGAAAACCGTGATTGCGGAAGTGATCGTCGGAATTTCCGACAATGATGTAGAATGCCACCCGACGATATAGTTCTTCAAGATTCTGCTCAACATTACAGCCGTGCTGAATAATGAAGTCAACGATGTCTGTATAGCCATAGCCTGTGGTTTGATTGTCACCATAGGTCAGCCCGAGTAGAGTTAATGCAGATGCGAAATGTATTCGTTTGCCATCAGTCGTCCGATCAAATCGTTTTGAAAGTAGAATATGATACTTATCACCGTCAATCGTGCGTGTTTCCGCAACATTCAACCCGGCTTTCCGACCCATGACATGACAGAAGTGTTCCCATTGTGCCACATCGTAATCATCTTTTCGAGAGGGGAATTTAGCTATAGTCAGACTTCCGTCCTCATCAATGACAGACGCTTTGGGCCTTGCTCCACCAAGTGATGTCCCCGGATGCAATAGCTGTACCAGCCATTTTTTTGAGGGCAACAGGTGTTTTTCCTCGCTGGCTTCAATCTCATGCGCAGCGTGCATCAGTTCTCTGACATTTGCCAATGGCGGGACACGAAGACTTGCCTCACAATTGATGAATTTGCCTGCGCGAGTATCGGCAAATCGAAAACCACCCATACGCGAAATATCATCGATGCCAATAAGGTAATCGAAAGAGGTAAGGCGTCGTACGGCTCTGTTTTCATCGGCAGCAGCAATCTGTTCCCGTCTGTTCAACAATGTGCGCCCCCAGCGGTCGGGCAGAGCGTCAGAGAAACATGCGAATATGCCCCGCTCGGGGCGTGTGTATTGAGCCCCGGTATAGTTCTGTAAATCATCACTGAGAAATATATCTCCATACTTTGCAAGCCATTCATTGTCAAAGGAAAAACCGTATATTTCATTACCGCGCACCGAATCGCACGATAATTCACCAATCAACAGAGGCTTATCAAGCCAATCAAAGTCGGCATATACAAACAGTTTCTGCATAGCTTAATCCTTTTTCGAGGCACGGGTGCGATGCTTAAGACTTAAATCCTGCAAGTTGCGTCCGAGAGTATCTTCTTTAGCAATTAGAAGGAGATCTTCATCAAGTTGAAGAACGTAAAGGACACGAGCATATATGCCGATTGAGACTGTAGGGGCGCCTTTCTCAATGCGATTTACTGTCAGCGGCGAACATGTAGCACGTTCTGCAACCTGAGCGATTGAGAGATTACGACGCAACCGAGCAAGCTTAATCTGCTCGCCCATGACAGCCATCTTTTGCTCCAGTTTCCGGGGCAACTTGGTACCCATTGTGTTCTTTGCCATACTCAATATATCTTTTAATGCCGCAAAGTTAGTAAAAATATTTATTATATGATATATTGAACTGCTGAAGATTACATAATCGCCGGAGACACACCTCCCAAGGCTCTCAACTAAACTGTATATTGTGTTGAACCGAATACCGGACTTGCCATTCACTACCATGGATGCGTCTGTTTCTTTGGACAATAAGCCCATAAATAATGGCTCACCGAAATCCTCTTCAATCCCCACACCCCCGAGCAGCTACGCGCCATCCGCGCCAAGCTCGCCGAACTCTCCGCCATCGTCGAGTCCGGCGATGCCGCCGCCCTGCGCACCTTCCTCGACCAAGTCCGCGCCAACATCGCCTGACCAACAGCGCCGCACATTCTCAGATAAACAGCGGAATTAAATCATTCCACGCGTTAATAGACACTTCAACCCGTTCGATTGCTCGTCCGACGAATCGAATTATTTCAAATCCACTTGTCAAAACGCGGCGCAAACATGTCGATGTCGCGCTGTGGAAGGCCCTGTTTCCGAGCTTCATTGCGCCACGATTTCATTGCATCCCTTACATTATCGATAATGCCTTGAGCTTTCGCTGAGGACAGCATATAATCTCCGGCTGATTCCAATAGTATATCAATGTTGGATTCACTTGTATTGCGGTTAATCAGTAGGCTCTGTGAGCCGGAGAGCGTTGGATTGATATCGTATGCCGGTGAAAGTTCCCAGCCTTTGCGTGTCAAAAGAAAACCGTGATTGCGGAAGTGATCGTCGGAATTTCCGACAATGATGTAGAATGCCACCCGACGATATAGTTCTTCAAGATTCTGCTCAACATTACAGCCGTGCTGAATAATGAAGTCAACGATGTCTGTATAGCCATAGCCTGTGGTTTGATTGTCACCATAGGTCAGCCCGAGTAGAGTTAATGCAGATGCGAAATGTATTCGTTTGCCATCAGTCGTCCGATCAAATCGTTTTGAAAGTAGAATATGATACTTATCACCGTCAATCGTGCGTGTTTCCGCAACATTCAACCCGGCTTTCCGACCCATGACATGACAGAAGTGTTCCCATTGTGCCACATCGTAATCATCTTTTCGAGAGGGGAATTTAGCTATAGTCAGACTTCCGTCCTCATCAATGACAGACGCTTTGGGCCTTGCTCCACCAAGTGATGTCCCCGGATGCAATAGCTGTACCAGCCATTTTTTTGAGGGCAACAGGTGTTTTTCCTCGCTGGCTTCAATCTCATGCGCAGCGTGCATCAGTTCTCTGACATTTGCCAATGGCGGGACACGAAGACTTGCCTCACAATTGATGAATTTGCCTGCGCGAGTATCGGCAAATCGAAAACCACCCATACGCGAAATATCATCGATGCCAATAAGGTAATCGAAAGAGGTAAGGCGTCGTACGGCTCTGTTTTCATCGGCAGCAGCAATCTGTTCCCGTCTGTTCAACAATGTGCGCCCCCAGCGGTCGGGCAGAGCGTCAGAGAAACATGCGAATATGCCCCGCTCGGGGCGTGTGTATTGAGCCCCGGTATAGTTCTGTAAATCATCACTGAGAAATATATCTCCATACTTTGCAAGCCATTCATTGTCAAAGGAAAAACCGTATATTTCATTACCGCGCACCGAATCGCACGATAATTCACCAATCAACAGAGGCTTATCAAGCCAATCAAAGTCGGCATATACAAACAGTTTCTGCATAGCTTAATCCTTTTTCGAGGCACGGGTGCGATGCTTAAGACTTAAATCCTGCAAGTTGCGTCCGAGAGTATCTTCTTTAGCAATTAGAAGGAGATCTTCATCAAGTTGAAGAACGTAAAGGACACGAGCATATATGCCGATTGAGACTGTAGGGGCGCCTTTCTCAATGCGATTTACTGTCAGCGGCGAACATGTAGCACGTTCTGCAACCTGAGCGATTGAGAGATTACGACGCAACCGAGCAAGCTTAATCTGCTCGCCCATGACAGCCATCTTTTGCTCCAGTTTCCGGGGCAACTTGGTACCCATTGTGTTCTTTGCCATACTCAATATATCTTTTAATGCCGCAAAGTTAGTAAAAATATTTATTATATGATATATTGAACTGCTGAAGATTACATAATCGCCGGAGACACACCTCCCAAGGCTCTCAACTAAACTGTATATTGTGTTGAACCGAATACCGGACTTGCCATTCACTACCATGGATGCGTCTGTTTCTTTGGACAATAAGCCCATAAATAATGGCTCACCGAAATCCTCTTCACCCCCCCACCCCCGAGCAGCTACGCGCCATCCGCGCCAAACTCGCCGAGCTCTCCGCCATCGTCGAGTCCGGCAATGCCGCCGCCCTGCGCACCTTCCTCAACCAAGTCCGCGCCAACATCGCTTGACACACTTTCATCATCACTATAATAGCCTATATAGCTGTTATAGCTATTATAGCCATTACCGCCTGCTCGGCGGATAATAGCGATGACACTACGCGCCCTGACGCCCGTTTTTTAACCCGCAAAATTTTCCCAAAAAAATTTTGTCGGGTCAAGAAAAAGGGCTTACTTTGCGGAAGCGTTGTCTGCAAGACGAATCGAAGCCTCGTAGGAGGACGGAGAGCGGACGACACCGTATGCGATGCCGCACATTGCGACACGACATACAAGACATTTTATCAAAAAGCGTATACTTGACGCTTATTCTTGACGTTCCGAAATCTGACAAATTTTCCATTATCGCTGTCAAGGATAGCAACGACAGAACGCTTGTGGACTTGTAATACCGTCTTTGACATCGGCATATATTACGCCGAAGTTGACGATATTGCTTTAGCTGCGAGGTTTTTCGATGTGTTGCTCTTCCGTATGCGAGGCGGACTTTGCTTAGACGCCGAGACTATGGTATGAGCAACAAGTAAAGAGCCCTCGCTTTTATTGTGTACCGACGTATGCATCGGCGGCATCTATCCACATAGGATAACAACAAATCATCCATCACTTCTCGGCCGTCACCATCGCATCCAAGTATACATCCATTATTCACTCCCTTGTCCTTTGGTCTCTTCGTCAAGCGCGTGAGGACGCCTATACCTATCAGAAAAACCCATGGCAGCAAAAAAAGCCGATAAAAACAAAACTGTGAGCGAACTATTGTCAGGCAAATGCGGAGACAACCTCACCTGGACACTCGAAAACGATGTACTGACCATCACCGGCACCGGCCCGATGGACGACTATGACGATGTCAGTCCCGGTCGAGCGCCATGGAATCGGAAAAGCAGTAAATTTCATTTCAGTGAGGTAAAAATAGCTCAAGGTGTGACACGCATCGGCACCTATGCCTTTGGGGGTTGTAACGGACTGACTTCGATAAACATACCGGACAGCGTTGAAGCCATCGGATATGAAGCGTTCGGTAATTGTAGCGGATTGACATCAATAAACATAGCTTACGGCGTAAAAGTAATCGGTACATGTGCCTTTCGGGGATGCACAGGATTGGATACAATAGTCATACCGGATAGCGTCACAGAAATTTGCCCGTATGCATTTGCCGATTGCACAGCCTTGACCACCTTGGTGCTTTCAAAAAGTCTAAAAATCATAGAGGATAATATTTGTAACGGCTGTAGTAGCTTGAGGTCTATAATAATTCCAACAGGCGTTACGGAAATAAAATGGTCGGCTTTTAGCAATTGCACCGACCTGACGTCAGTGACAATACCCGATACAATAACAACGATAAGGAGTGACGCATTTTGGCATTGTCACAATCTGTTGTCCATAACCATACCTAATAGCGTAAAAAGAATAGAAGATGACGCCTTCTGCGGGTGCAAAAGCTTAAAGTCTATATTTATTCCAGACAGCGTAACATATATGTATAGAAACAATGGTAACGGCAGCCCTTTCACAGAATGCACCAGCTTGGAACGGATAATAGTTGATCAAAACAATCCTATATATGATAGCCGCGATGATTGCAACGCCATTATAGAAACACGGACGGACACATTAATCGCTGCATGCAAGAATACCATAATTCCTGATAGCGTAACGAGCATCGGGGATGACGCCTTCGCAGACTGCGACTATTTATCCTCCATAACATTACCCGAAAATATTGCAGAAATTGGACGCCGAGCGTTTGCTCGTTGTGAAAACTTGACATCCGTAACGCTTCCGGATAGCGTGACAAAGATAAATATGGGTGTGTTTTTCCAGTGCACAAATCTAACATCTGTGTCTTTGGGCAAAAATTTGAAACACATCGGTGACAGAGCCTTTTATGAATGTTGTAATCTGCGCGCGCTGACTATACCCAATAGTGTCACGCATATCGAACATAACGCCTTTAATGGGTGTTCCTCTCTTACAAGCATAGAGATACCAAACGGCGTCACAGGAATAGACGCAGGAGTATTCAAGGGTTGTAGCGGTTTGAAATCCGTAGTGATACCTAATTCCGTGACAGTTATTTACAGGGAAGCCTTTAAAGGTTGTAGTGCGTTGACATCAGTAACGATACCGGATAGCGTTACAATCATAGCTGGACATGCATTTGAGGAATGCAGCAATCTAAGAGAAGTAACGATAGGCAAAGGTGTAACGAAAATAGAGTCCGGGGCCTTTATAAATTGCGGCAACTTGGAATTGATAAAAGTTGTGCAGGGCAACACTGCTTACGATAGCCGTGGCGACTGTAATGCAATAATCGAAACGAGCACGAACACTCTCGTAGTCGGATGTCGGACATCCGTCATACCGAAGGATGTAACGAGAATCGGCAGTTGTGCCTTCTATGGCTGCACCGGCCTAACGTCAATAACCATACCCGATTGGGTGACTGAAATAGGAAAAAACGCATTCTTCCTCGAAAATAACAATTTAGAGCAAATAACTGTAGCTGATGGCAATCCTATGTATGATAGTCGCGATGCCTGTAACGGGCTTATCGAGACAAAAACCAACACTTTGCTCTTAGGTTGCCAGAGAACCGTTATACCTGACAGTGTAACGAAAATCGGGGAAAACGCATTTCGAGGCTGTACCGGCCTAACATCAATAACAATACCGGATGGAGTGACTGAAATATGTAACTCTGCCTTTAAGGCATGCACCAATCTGACTTCCATAACAATACCGGATAGCGTTACGGAATTAGGCGATGGTGCATTTTGTGGCTGCCTCGGGTTGAAATCTATCTCATTAGGCCGAGGCCTTAGAATTATTGGCTGTAGTGCTTTCGAAGGATGTCATGGCTTGATTGAACTAATCATACCGGATAGCGTGACAGACATAGGTGGACATACTTTCGCCGATTGTCTTGGGCTGAAATCGTTGACAATAGGCAACGGAATAACGGCTATAGGGTATAAAGCTTTTTCCGACTGTAAAGAGCTGGAAACCGTAACTATGGGCATAGGCATCCCGAGCATTGAGCGCGGCTCGTTTTGTAATTGCAAAAGCATCAAAACAATTACATGCTATGCACCCGAACCGCCCAAAATGATTGCAGACGAAGATGGACAATGTGCCTTTACGAGCGATTCGGATTCGGATGACACGATACAAGACAAATGCATACTGGTCATTCCTCGGCGCTCTTTACGAAAATATGGATCAGTCCGAGGATGGCGAGATTTTGCAAATATCAAATTCCTTGACATCGAGACAGAGGAGAATACGTTGGGGTCGAAAAAAGTCATAAAGTGGAAAATTGACAACAACGGCGTCCTCGCCATTACCGGCGCAGGTGAGATGCAAGACTATGGTTATCAGAAAAACAAGTTGGCGCCATGGTGCAAAAACGGCAAGGACATGACCATAAAATCTGTCGTAATTTCCGCCGGTGTGGAAAGCATAGGGGATTACGCATTCTTTCGCTGCGAAAACATCACATCCATAATCATACCGGACAGTGTAACATCTATCGGGAGACATGCTTTTGACGGCTGTAGCAGCCTGCCTTCAATAACTATACCAACCGGAGCAAAGAGCTTAAAAGAAGGCATATTCAAGGGATGCCGCAGCTTGACTACAGTGTCTTTTGCTGATGATTTAAGCGCTATCGAAAAGGAAGCCTTTGCCGACTGTCGAAGTCTAACATCTATAACAATTCCGGGCAGTGTTAAAGACATCGGCGAACACGCCTTTATCAATTGCGTAGGGCTGACATCCGTGACGTTATGTCGCGGAATAAACAGCATCGGGTCTCGTGCTTTCGAAGAATGCTCCGGACTGACGTCTGTGTCGATACCGGATGGAGTGACCAAAATAGACTATTGCGCATTTGGCGGCTGTTCTGGTCTGAAGTCTGTGACAATACCTAAAGATGTAGAGTATCTGAATCCTATTAATCGTTTCCAAGACTGCGCCGGCTTGGAACATATCGAAATTGCCCCCGGCAACAAAGAGTACGACAGTCGTGGCGGGTGCAATGCAATCATCGAAACAAGAACTAATACGCTTGTCTTTGGGGGCGGTAAAACTATTATACCTAACAGCGTTACAAAGATAGGTGACTATGCTTTCTATGGCCGCACAGGCTTGACTTCGATTACGATACCTGCAAGTGTAACGGACATTGGAGCATATGCTCTCGCCTGTTGCTACAATTTAGAGCATATTTGCGTTGAGCCGGGCAACCCCAAATATGACAGCCGAGAAGGATGTAACGCAATTATCGAAACCGAGACCAACACGCTGATAGCCTGCTGCAAGAGCACCAAGATACCGGGAAGCGTGACGAAGATACACAAATATGCTTTAAGCGGTAGTTGTCTGTCCCAACTGACGATACATGACAGCATAACTAATATCGAAATATGCAACGGCCCGGATTATTATTCCCGCACTCATAGTGACATAGAGAGCATCAGCGTAGACCCCGCCAATCCAAGATATGACAGCCGTGACTGGTGCAATGCCGTCATCGAAACAGAAACCAATTCACTGATATTGGGATGCAAAAATACCGTCATCCCGGACACTGTGACAAGTATCTGCGAGGCTGCCTTCTTGGGCTGCGACATAACTTCGATAATCATACCAAAGAATGTAGCATTCATACATGAGGACGCCTTCTATGATTGCAAGGAGACTCTGAAGACGATAATATGTCTTTCAGAAAAGCCGCCAAAATGCGGAAAAGAGAGCGATTATTGGCTTTATTCGTTTCAATATGGCCTAAGAGGCTTTTCCGGCTCTGAATTCCTTATCGTAGTGCCTAAAAAGTCTATAGACAAGTACAAGAAAGCATACGTATGGCGAGATTTTACCAACATCATCTCCATCGAAGAGTATGAGGCGATGAAAACCAAAAAGTAAGCGACGGCAATATGTTCGCCTGACGCACGGCTGTGACACTTGGGAATAGTTGTACCAACCTTATTAGGCTGTTATGACGCCGTGTCACACGAGGCTGTTTTTTTGCATGACAAAACAGTTTACCGAGTAGAGTCTGTAAATCGAATCAGCCAACCAAAAATATCTTGTAAATAGAAATAGAGAACCGTCCCTGACAGTATAACCCTGATTAGTTGATCACGCCCAGCTCTGTCAACGCTTTCCGGGAATGATGGCGTTTTGTAATGCTGAATAATTGTAGAGACGCAATATATTGCGTCCGCAGCGACTGTAGGTATTATCACATAAGATACTTGAACCCATCACATTACCACCCTACTGTGCGGGAGCAATGTATAGTACCCTTACTATTTTTACCATTTTGACATTGCCCATTATTGGCTTTATAAAAATCCTCCGACAAACACAATTCGGCTTATTTATCGTCTATATACGATATTTTTTATTGTTTTTATCGTTTATAAACGATAAAATGTCTATCTTTGCAATACTATTTAGTATTAGCAAGAATTGTATATGACAAAGGATCTGATAAAATTGCTTATCTCGGAATATCAAGCTTATGTCTCACAAATAGAGCTCATTCCTCGTGACGTAGAACTTGTGGACGAACTTAATTATGTGTTTGTCGGATTGAGGCATGCCGGGAAATCATACTTGATGTTCCAACGCATTGCACAATTGATAGAGCAGGGACATAAGAAGGAGGAAATATTATATTTTAATTTTGAGGATGACCGAATAGATTCCTTAGAAGTCAAGGATCTTGACTTGATAAAAACATGCTATGAGGAGATGTATGATTATCGTCCCATATTCTTTTTGGATGAGATACAATTAGTGGATAGATGGGAAAAGTTTGCTCGTAGGTTGGCTGATCAGAAGTATCAAGTATACATCACCGGCAGCAATGCGAAAATGTTGAGTAGTGAAATTGCAACTACGCTTGGCGGCAGATATATGATACATGAAGTATATCCTTATTCCTTCCAAGAGTATTTGAATGCCGGCGGTATTGATATACACGAAAAGAATGCAATGTTCACATCGAAAAAACAGATTGTGAAGTTGGCGAATACGTATTTTCAACATGGCGGTTTGCCTGAAACTGTTGGCATGAAAGAGCCTCGTTCATGGATGAGCAATCTGTTCAGCAAAATATTCTTTGGTGACTTAGTGGCAAGATATAGGATACGAAACGATTACGCATTGCGTGTGATGATACGCAAAATGGCAGAGAGCGTAAAGCAGCCCCTTTCATATAACAGAATAGCCGGCATTGTCAGTAGCACAGGCAAAAAACTTAGTACAGATGCAGCTATAGATTATGTGGAATATATGTCTGAAACTTGGCTTATACTACCCTACGAGAATCTGTATGGCAAGTTACAAGACAAGGAATCGAACCGTAAATACTATTTTACGGATAATGGTCTGCTTCACCTCTTTCTTGTTGATGCCAACACTTCTTTGCTCGAAAATATTGTGGCGATAACACTTAGACGCAAATATGGCGATAGATGTTATTTTTGGAACAGCAGGAATGTAGAAGTGGATTTTGTAGTTCCTGAAGAGGAGTTGGCAGTGCAAGTGTCCTATTCTATGGCTGATACTGAGACATTTAAGCGTGAAACTGATGGTCTGATAAAGCTATCTTCCGCGCAACAGCTCAAAAAATTGATAGTTGTAACGATGGACGAAGAGGGCATTATTGAAAAAGACGGTTTACGTATAGAGCTGGTTCCTTTATGGAAATGGTTGCTAAGGCCCTAATCGGACGAGTTTTTTTGCGGCACGGCAGGTCGGACGGCTATTGCGTGGCACGCGAAAAAAGTGTAAATTTGCAGTTTAGAATGTCGGGCACCGTGATATGCGGAGATGTCCGAGTGCACTTATACGACCTCATAGGACTATTATGGCAGAAGATATAGACGACAACAAAGCTGCAACCACCGATGGCAACAAGGCTGCAACTACCGGCGACAACAAGGCTGCGGACATCTCAGGCGGCGCAATGCCGGACGGCGCGGAAAATGCCGTTGGCTCGGCGGACGAGTTCGCACCCGCCTCGGGCGAGACACCCGAGGCAGCGGATTACGACGAGGGTAAGATTAGGACCCTCAGTTGGAATGCGCATATACGTATGCGCCCGGGTATGTACATCGGCAAGCTGGGCGACGGCACCGCCTCTGACGACGGCATATACGTGCTGCTCAAGGAAGTGGTGGATAATTCGGTGGACGAGTTCCGCATGAACTTCGGCAAGCAGATACTCATTGACGTCACCGAGACGACAGCTACGATACGCGACTTCGGACGCGGTATCCCCCTGGGCTCGGTCATCGACGTGTCCAATAAGATGAACACCGGCGGCAAGTACGACAGCGAGGTCTTCAAGAAGTCAGTGGGCATGAACGGCGTGGGTCTGAAGGCCGTCAACGCGTTGTCCTCATCGTACATCATCCGCAGTATCCGCGACGGCAAGTCACAGAGCGCCACATTCTGCCGTGGCGAGTTGGTAGAGTCATCGCCGTTGGAAGATACCGACGAGCCCAACGGCACCGAGGTTACCTTCACGCCGGACTCGCAATTGTTCCGCAATTACGCTTTCCATGAGGAGTTTATCATCCCCATGGTCAAAAACTACACCTACCTGAATACCGGCTTGGCAGTCGTATTCAACGACCGACGCTACAGCAGCCGCAACGGCCTATTGGACCTGCTGCGCGACAATATGTCCAAAGACCCGCTGTATCCGCCGATCCACCTCAAAGGATTTGACATCGAAGTCGTCATCACCCACGCCAACCAGTACGGCGAGGAGTATTACTCCTTTGTCAACGGACAGCATACAACCCAGGGCGGCACACATTTGACGGCATTCAAGGAGGCTGTATCGCGCACCATCAAGGAATATTTCAACAAAAATTTCGAATACTCGGACATACGCACCGGACTTGTCGCCGCCGTAGCCATCAACGTCCAAGAGCCGCAATTCGAGTCGCAAACCAAGGTCAAACTCGGGTCCAAGGATATGAAGGAAGGCGGGCCGACGGTAGCCAAATTCATAGGCGACTTCATCAAGCGCGAATTAGACAACTACCTGCACCGCAACCTCGATGTGGCCGATGTCATTCTGCACAAAGTGCAGGAAAGCGAGCGCGACCGCAAGGCCATGTCCGGCATCACGCGCAAGGCACGCGAGAAAGCCAAGAAAATAAACCTGCACAACGAGAAACTCCTTGACTGCACGGTGCATTACAGCGACACGCGCGGCGATGCCGAGCTCAAAGCCGCCACCTCGATATTTATCACCGAGGGCGATAGCGCCGCCGGCTCCATCACCAAGATACGCAACGTCAAGACCCAAGCCGTATTCTCGCTGCGAGGCAAGCCGCAAAACACTTACGGATTGACCCAAAAGGTTGTATACGAGAACGATGAATTCAACCTGCTGCAAGCCGCGCTCAACATCGAGGACGGCATCGAAGGGCTGCGGTACAACAACGTCATCATAGCCACCGATGCCGATGTCGACGGAATGCACATACGCCTGCTGCTGATTACATTCTTCCTGCAATTCTTCCCCGACCTGATACGCCAAGGGCATCTATACGTACTGCAGACGCCCCTGTTCCGCGTGCGCGACAAAAACAAGATACGTCGCGGCGCACGCGGCAAAAGTCCCAAAAAAGACGACAACGCCGACAGCTCACCCGACACAATATACTGCTACAGCGACCAAGAGCGCATCGATGCCATCGAGCACTTCGGCGCAGCGGCCGAAATCACCCGCTTCAAAGGCCTCGGTGAAATTTCGCCCGAAGAATTCCGCGGATTTATCGGCCCGGATATGCGCGTCGATCGCGTAACTATGCGCAAGGAAGACCGCGTAGCCGAACTCCTGGACTTCTACATGGGTAAGAACACCCTCGAACGTCAAGGATTTATCATAGACAACCTTGTAATAGAAGACGATGCAGAAATCTCCTGAGACCGCGCAGCCTACCGACACGCCAAAGCGCATAGCACTTATGGCCGGTTCGTTCAACCCCTTCACCATAGGGCACGCCTCCATCGTCGAGCGCGGCTTGGAACTTTTTGACGAAGTAGTGGTGGCCGTAGGGCAGCACCCGGACAAGCCGCACACCGATGCCCGCGAACGTGCCGATGCCATCGCGACCATCTACAGCGGCCAACCGCGCGTGCGCGTCATCGTGTCGCATCAGCTGACAGCCGACATCGCTCGCGAAGTGGGCGCCCGTTTCCTGCTACGCGGCGTACGCAGCGTGCGCGACTTCGAGTACGAACGCGATATGGCCGATGTCAACCGCGAGCTCGGCGAAGGGCTCGAAACGGTGCTGCTCACCGCCCTACCGCATCTGTCGGCGGTATCCTCCTCCGTCGTACGCGACATTGCTTCCTATGGCAAAGACGTCAGCCGATACCTGCCCGATGCCTCAACCGGTCAGTCAACGCCAACTACCGACAACAATATAAAATAGGACAACACAAAACAAGACAATACGACACTATGAAAAAGATACTCTCGGCCATAGCTGCGGCGGCGCTTATCACCTCGGCAGCGCTCCTCTCTAACGGCCAGACACGACGCCTCACCCCGGCGCAGAAATTGCAATACGCCGAGGCCATCATCGAAAACTATTACGTAGACACCGTCGCTTCGGACACACTTGTTTCGGAAGCCATACGCGCGATGCTACATACGCTCGACCCGCATTCGGAATACAGCACGCCCGAAGAAACCAAGGAGTTGACCCAGCCTCTCGAAGGTCATTTCTCGGGCATCGGAGTGCAATTCAACATCCTGCGCGACACCGTATGCGTAGTGCAGACCACAGCCGCCGGTCCTTCCGAGAAAGTGGGCATACTGCCGGGCGACCGTATCATCTACGTCAACGACACCATATTCACCCATTCCAAGATGGACAACAGCGAAGTACGTGCCCGTCTGCGCGGTCCTAAAGGGTCGGTGGTGAATATCAAGGTCAAGCGTGGAGCCTCGCCCGAGCTTATCAACTTCCGCATCGTACGCGATGACATCCCGGTATACAGCGTTGATGCCGCCTATATGGCCACCTCGGAAGTGGGATATATCCGCGTGATACGCTTTGCCGAAGAGACACCCAAAGAAGTCGAAAAGGCCATCTCCGACCTTAAGAAAAAAGGCATGAAGCACCTCATCCTTGACCTCGAAGACAATGGCGGAGGATTTCTCGGCGCGGCCTACGGACTTGCATCACAATTCCTCAAACCGGGCCAAATGGTTGTATATACCCAAGGCGACAAGGTGCCGCCGCAATACCTGCGCGTCGAAAATCGCGGCCTCAGCGGAATGCTCACCGGAATGCCCAAGTCGGCCGACATCGACCGTCTCGTCATTATGGTCAACCAATATTCCGCATCGGCTTCCGAGATTGTTTCCGGAGCCATCCAGGACAATGACCGCGGCCTCATCGTCGGTCGCCGCACCTTCGGCAAAGGCCTGGTACAGCGTCCGTTCCCCTTCCCAGACGGCTCAATGATACGTCTGACCACCTCGCGCTACTACACCCCCTCGGGACGACTGATACAGAAGCCGTACAAGCGCGGCGAAAGCGAGGCTTACCGCCTGGATATGCTCACACGCTACACCTCCGGCGAACTTTTCAGCGCCGACTCGATACATTTTGACGAAAGCCTCAAGACCAAGACCCTGGTCAACGGCCGTACCGTCTACGGAGGCGGCGGCATCATGCCCGATGTCTTTGTACCGGTAGACACCTCGATGTACTCGACATACTACCGCGACTTGGTGGCACGCGGAACGCTCAACCGTACCGTCACCGACTATATCGATGCACATCGCGCCGACATTCGTCGCCAATATGCGGATGAAGACGCCTATTACGCCAACTTCACGGTGCCTCAGGCTCTGATAGACACCCTGGTGGCCGCCGGCACGCGCGACAGTATCATGTATGACGCCAAGGGGCTGGAGACCTCGCGGCCCATGATAGAGGGCATCATCCGCGGCCTCATAGCCCGCGATGTCTACACCAACGGATGCTACATGCGCGCCGTCAACCGCCTCAACCCCGTATTCCGTCGCGCCCTCGAAGTGATTACAAACAAAGAGGAATACGACAAATACCTCGGTGTGAAGCACTAACCCGAACCCCAATCCACTTAACACATACGACACAATGATTAACGATAAAACCCTACTTGGTGCAATAGCAGCGCTACTACTCAGCGCTACCATCGCCCCGGCAGCCATGGCAGCCGACGAGCCAGAAAAGCCTTGGACATACGTTGATGCCCAAAATCTGCGCATAATCAACCACGCCTTTGCCGGCGAGACCGAGCGCACTTACGCTCGTCTGCCACGCTACGTCAAAGACAGCATCCCCGAAGGACGCGACCTGTGGGATCGTCAGCAATGCTCGTCGGGCATAGCCGTACGCTTCGCCACCAATAGCACGCGCATAGGCTGCAAATACACCTTGTTCTGGGATACGCACATGATACACATGGCCGACACCGGTCTGAAAGGCACCGACTTATACATTCTCGAAGGCGACAGCGTGTGGCGTCATGTCAACACCAACCGCCCCTACGTCAAGAAAGACGAAAACGGCAATAAGACCAAACTGGTCGAATCGACATACGTCTCCAACCTGGACGGCAAGATGCACGAGTATGTCATCTATTTCCCCCTATATGACGGCATCGAAGACTTCTCGGTCAAGGTAGACAGCGGAGCCGTAATCACCAAAGGCCGTCCGGAGGTGATTAACGCCAACCGCCGTATCGTCGCCTACGGCACCAGCATCCTGCAAGGCGGCTGCGCCTCGCGCACCGGTATGGCCGCGACCAATATCATCGGCCGCGAACTCAACTGCGAAGTCGTCAATCTCGGATTCTCCGGCGAAGGTAAACAAGATACATACGTAGCTCGCGCTATGGCCACAATCCCCGATGTGGACGTATTCCTGCTGGACCCCGTACCCAACTGCACCGAGATGATGTGCGACACGCTCACCTACGATTTTGTCAAGACGCTACGCACCATGCGTCCCGACGTGCCCATCGTGATGCTCGAAGGCCCGATATACCCCTACGCACGCTATGACAGTTTCTTCGGCAAATACCTACCCAAGAAAAATGCCGCCTTCCGTCGTAATTACGAGCGACTGAAAGCCGAGAACCCCGACAATCTGTATTACGTCACCTCCGAAGGCCTTGACGGTCCGGAAGATGACGGCACCGTAGACGGCATACACCTGACCGACCTCGGATTCTTACACTATGCAAACAAGATGATTCCGATATTGCGCCCGCTTTTGGACGCCCATTCCAAGTGTCAAAAGTAAGCACCGAGGCACGAGAGGGGATGCGGCATCGCCGCATCCCCTCTCACTTTTAACAGCCGGCATTAATGCCGAGGTATAACAGCTACATTCTATGGAGTTTGAGAAAAAAATAGCAGCCTACATACAGCGACATTCGTTGCTCTCGCCGGACGATCGCATCATAGTAGGACTGAGCGGCGGCGCCGATTCGGTGGCGCTGTTGGCGGTCCTTTCGGCATTGAGTTACAAATGTATTGCCGCACATTGCAACTTCAACCTCCGCGGCGCTGAATCCCTGCGCGATAGAGAACACGCCACCGAAATTGCCGACAAACTCGCTTCCGAATACCAAGTCATTGACTTCAACACCGAAGCATACCGCCGGGGCACGGGCCAAAGCATCGAAATGGCATGTCGCAGCCTACGATACAGATGGTTCGAACAACTCCGCGTCCAATACAATGCCGCTGCCATCGCCGTAGGCCATCATCGCGAGGACAACGTGGAAACCGCAATGCTGAATATGCTGCGCGGCACGGGTATCGCCGGAATGGCCGGTATCGCGCCCAAATCCGGGCATGTCGTGCGTCCGCTGTTGGACGTCACTCGCTCGGAGATTTGCCGATACCTGCAACAACGATGTCTGCAATGGGTGGACGACAGCTCAAACGCCTCCAATGACTATAAACGCAATCGGCTGCGCAACATCGTGCTGCCCACCATTGCACGCGAATTCGGTTCGAAATCTATGGACACGCTTGCCGTCTCGGTGAGCAACGTGCGCCGTAACTACGACCTCTACCGGACTTTGGTGACTGATGCACTGGCCGCCTTCGGCGATGCTTCACGCCTGGACGTAACGGCATTGTTGGAGCGATACGGGCACGACAACGGCACAATGCTGCTGATCGAATATCTGCGCCCGCGAGGATTTGCCGCCGATGTAGCATACAATATTGCCACAGCCGTCACAAGCGGACACACGGGGCTGCAATTCGTCGGCATTCAAGGAAACACCATTCGGCTCGACCGAGGCATACTCACTCCCGGCAGCGACATGGCACAACCCGATGACGACACAATAGCCGAAGTCCGGCTCGGCGCCACCGACAAATTGGAAGCCACGGAAGCAGGCATACACCTTATCATCACGGAACACGATGTAGCTGATTTTGTACGTCCACGGCGACCGGATGCTTCAGTACTGTATCTCGATGCCGCCATCATATCTGACGATATACCGCTGACACTGAGGCACTGGCGTCACGGCGACCGCATACAACCTTTCGGCGCACGATTTACGACATTGGTCAGCGATATTTTCAGCGACGCCAAACTGTCCGCCGAGCAAAAACGCGACACTCTGCTGCTATGCCACGGCGACACAATACTCTGGGTGATAGGCCTAAAGACTTCGGCCCACTTCGCGGTGACGCCAAAGACGCGCCGTTACTTCCGACTGCAAGCATCCGTACGGTGACACGCCGGTCGTGCTCAAGTGCGAGACACGCATCTGCCGTATAGGTAGTAACCTATAATACACAATGACGTCAGCACCTCGCTCAGTGCCAAGGCCAACCAAATGCCGTTAATGCCGACAGTCAATGGCAGCAGAAGAAAACACGGAATCATAAATACCGGACCCCGCAGAAGGGCAAATACGATGGCGGCCCAAGCCTTCTCGACTGCCTGAAAGTAGCCTATAGCCGTCAGATTGAATACGAATGACACGAAGGCTGTGGCAAACAACGGAAAGCCGGCCACGGCAATATCCACGGCATGCGAACTACCGCTGAGGAATAGCGCCACCATCTGTTCGGGGAATGCAACAAAAGCCACCGTCACCAGCAGGCCGCACACACCGGCGCACGTCACGGCAAGACGCTCGGCATGAACCACTCGATGATGCTTGCCCAGACCGTAATTGAAACTGATGATAGGCTGAACCGATTGGGCAATTGCATTGCCGATCATGAATACAAACGGGCAGTAATAGCAAGCGATGGAAAAGGCCCCCACGCCTTCATCGCCCACGTATGCCATAAAAACGACATTGCCCATAAACATCAATAATCCCATAGTGGCCTCGCCCAGCAATGCCGAGATGCCAATGCGGCATTGATACCCGAGATTGCGAAGTGTAAGACGCAGACCTTTGGCCGACAGCTTGAAGCGTATCAGCCTTAGCTGACGCGCGTATCCGATGAGATATGTAAGCGCCATTACGCCGCCGACTGCACAACTGATAAAAGTAGCGATGCCGGCGCCCTTGAGCCCCATATTCAAGGGAAACATAAACACGTAGTCAAGCACGGTATTGAGCACCGCCGGAATTACATTACACCACATGGCATAGCGCGGCGCACCGTCCAAGCGGACAATGAACAACCCTATGGCGCCGCATATCTGGAAAAGGCAGCAAAGGAAAATCCAAGGCAAATAGTCCAATACCATAGGCATCAGCGTGTCCGAGCATCCGAGAATGCGCGCCGTCGTACGCGGCGCCGATAAGGTCAAAGCCAAGAACAACAATACGGCTACTATACCGGCCATAAATGCCTGCGTGGCATTGATACGTGCGACCTTCAGCCGCTGACGCGCCAGATGTATCGAGCACACCACCGAGGCGCCCACACCGAGCATCAAGCCTATGCCGACAATCACCATCGTGGGCGCAACGCAGATGTTGACGGCAGCAAGGCCGTCGCTACCGGTGCTATGTCCTACAAAGATGCCGTCGATAGCCGTGACCGCGCACAGCGACAACATTCCCATAAGGGTCGGAAAGAAATAAAGGCGAAAAAGACGTGAAATCTTGACGGTACCTAAGTCAATTTGGTCGCGTTGCATAACATTGTAGTGTAATGTGTTAGACGAATAATCTTGAAACGGGCACCCGCTTTGGCAGGGTTTAGTGAGCCAACTTCATCTTATCCGGCAGTGCCTTTGCCCTCCGATGATGCCGCGAGCATTTTCAGGGCTGCAAAGGTACGACTTTTTCGCGAGACGCAAAAAAGTTCTTCTCAATGTCTATTCCCTCTTCGTTTAAGAATCTACATTTCCACTTCGTTTTGTATATTTCAACCAAGGTGGGAACCTTCATCAACGCCTATTTAATACGCCGATTCTTTCAACGCCGACGGACATCGTTCAACGTCATCGGGCACTCAGTCCGATACGTCATTAAAGGCGTCATATGTATGGTGAAAATTAACATTAAATGTATAACCGTCTATACTCTCTGCGTTTCTCTCAAGGAAGTCTCTCCACATCGTTTCAAGCTTGGCTGCATCAACCTGATTGAGTATCTGCCCGGAATGTCCTCCCCTCCAATTAAACGAAGGGATAGCCTCTGTCAATTCGGCCGTGGTAATCATCGAAGCTCTTTCCGGATCAAGTATCACATTCGGAAGCATATCCATATAGTATATAAGTCGACCGCGACCGCTCCAATCCCCACCTATATACGGCTGCGAATCGAATACGCCGCTCATTACGATTCCAGTTTTACCATCTCCCACTCTGACGAGGAAGAAGCGGTCGCCGCATTTGGCTTTCTCATGTTCCCAAACACTCCAATTGTAGTACTCGCCGTCGAACGTCTCGATGCTCTCGCAATGCGATCCAAGCGTCACACTCGATATAGCCGGATTCCACATCAAGATGACGGTATTTTGCTTCTCGTCAAAGCCCTCGCCGGGATACTTGGGGTTGTAAAACAAGTCGCCCGGCTGTAAATGCCTTGCCTGGTCCATCATTTGATGCACCATTTCCACCGTAAGTTCGCCCTTACGTAAAAATTGAGATTCGTCCAATCGGCCAAATATTTCTCTGGGCAATATCTTCCAAGCCTCATTAAATGGTATAAGTACCGGAGGATTGGATTCATCATCCATATCAAAGATGCCCAAGAGGTCCGCATAAGATATGTAATCAAAATCCATAACTTTACCATCGCTTATACCTATCGCTGAAATGGTAAGATTCTTATCCGAATCACCATCCGGCGAAGGCAAAACCATATTCGTTCTCGTATCGTTCATCTCGGCACAATGACTTTGGGTATCGCACAAGTGAGTCATAAATACGTTCATACTCTCGTCATCGTATTGGCCTGATGTCCCAATTCCAAAACCATATAAAATTTCCGGCCCGACACAAATATCCATAAACAAGCCGCCCATAGTTATAAATGACCCGCGGCCTACCAGCGCACGAATGCAGCTAAAGCCGGACTTATATTCCTCCGAAATCCATTCTGAATTAAAGTATTCTTCGGGATTGGCAACCTCGTCTTCGTCTTCGTCTTCATAATAGGCTCGCCCACCGGTAATTGTCATAACGGCTTGCACCGTCTTTACAAAAAGCTTATAATCCGCTATCGATGAAAACGTGAACGCCCTTACTTCGTAGCCGTTCTCCGCCTCACTCACTTCAACGCCCCTGATAGACAGTCTATCACTACCGAATCTTAGATATGGAAAATTCTCGGAAGTGACAACAAGCTTTTCACCCTGTTTGGCCAGATATTTAAAAAACTCCTCCGACTTGAGTTTTTCTTCTGTCCTAATTGTTACGCAAACGCTCATAGTGTCTTTATCTGTTATTTAACGTGTTTATAGATATTAAGCGACTCAGAACCGGCACGCCGGACAATTCATTTCTTTTTTGCCTTGTCAATACTTTTTTGCCGGATTGTCCCATCTGTTTGATTGTTCGCTCCACAATACGAAAACATACCGACATTTCTTGATCTTATCAGCGCGTCAAAGTTCAAGGCAAATATACAACAATTCGCCCACCCTCACAATACCCGGTAGTTTAATATCAAAATTCCGTTCTTGATTTGACTGCAAAAGCAGACCTATCCTGTCTCAAAAACCGCGACAAATCCGCTTCGTACGTTTTTCAGCCTTGAAAAAAACGACTTCCGCCGGGAAGACGCGCGGCCACAGGCTGCGACACTTTCCCGACGGAAGCATTTGTGTAGATCCAAGTTAGGTATGTACAGGCTGTATTAAAGCCTGTCATTATAGAATGTGCACACCGATTCCGGCATCACTTGCCGGGCTGAGGCACAGGGCTGTCGGCGAGATTCTTGCGAATTTCGGCATCGGTGACGTCGTAATTGAAGAGATCACCGTTGAAGTAGCGATCATACGAGCCCATATCTATCAAGCCATGTCCGGAGAGGTTGAAGAGGATAACTTTTTCCTCGCCGGTCTCAGCACATTTCTTGGCTTCGCGGATGGCGGCGGCGATGGCATGTGATGACTCGGGCGCGGGGATGATGCCCTCGGCACGTGCAAAGAGCACACCGGCATCGAAGCTCTCAAGCTGCTCAATATCAACGGCCTCCATCAACTTATCTTTGATCAGCTGACTGACAATGACACCGGCGCCGTGGTAGCGCAGACCTCCGGCATGGATATTGGCCGGACGGAAATTGTGACCCAACGTAAACATCGGCAGTAGCGGAGTATACCCGGCTTCGTCACCGAAGTCATACTGAAAGACTCCGCGCGTCAGCTTGGGACAAGACGCCGGCTCGGCCGCAATATACCGCGTATCCGTGTGCGTACCATCAAAGAGGTGACGCATAAATGGGAAGGCTATGCCGCCGAAATTGCTGCCGCCGCCGAAACATGCTATGATGATGTCGGGATACTCGCCGGCCATAGCCATCTGTTTCTCGGCTTCGAGGCCGATAACCGTCTGATGTAAGGTGACATGACTCAATACCGATCCGAGCGTATACTTGCAGTTGGGCGTGGTCTGTGCCAGCTCCAAGGCCTCACTGATGGCCGTACCCAGCGATCCTTGGTGGTTGGGGTCGGCCGTAAGAATGTCCTTGCCGGCACGTGTCGACATGGACGGCGAGGGTGTCACTTGGGCTCCGAAAGTATTCATAATGCTACGACGGTACGGCTTCTGCTCATAGGAAATCTTAACCTGGTATACGGCGGCTTCGAGGCCGAAGAGGCGCGCGGCGTATGCCAGTGATGCGCCCCACTGGCCGGCTCCGGTCTCGGTGGTAACATTGGTGACGCCCTCCTTCTTGCAATAATATGCTTGGGGTATGGCACTATTGAGTTTGTGCGATCCCATGGGGCTGACACTTTCGTTTTTGAAATAGATATGAGCAGGAGTACCTATGGCCTTCTCAAGACCATAAGCACGTACAAGCGGCGTGGCGCGCCAATATTTGTACATATCACGTACCTCCTCGGGTATCTCTATCCACTCGTCCTTCTGATTGAGCTCTTGACGACAAAGTTCTTCGGCAAAGATGGGGAAGAGGTCTTCGGGCTTCAGCGGTTGGCCGGTGGCGGGGTTTAGCGGCGGCAGAGGCTTATTGGGCATATCCGCCTGGATGTTGTACCAGTGTGTCGGGATCTCCTGTTCACTGAGGAGGTAACGCTTCTGTTTGTCCATTTGGTTGTTGAATATTAATAATGTTGGTTTAAGATTTATCACGGGCTCTCACCCGCGCAGTAGCTGTTTTATACCGGCGACAAAAGTACAAAATTTTCTCGAACTACATAGCATTTTTCCAATAAAAAATACTATTAAATATTCAATATGCAACCAACTTGCTTATATATCGTATGTTTCACCTTGCCACGTTTTCATGCGAAGACAGATGCAGACCATACATTTTGGCTGCATTTACCATCCATTCGCACATTGTATCGGCCAAAGTCTGCGGATGAAGCACACGCACCATACATCCAAGCCCGGCGATATGCATCACCAGGTCGTATGTCGGAGCCATATAATATCTGAAATCGGCATACTCGCCGTATTCATCGCTGCCAACCCCTATTTCTTCCTGACTTTTGTGCATTGGCAGAGTGCGCATATAATGGACATGGTTGCCATACGCTCGTATGGTGATTATGCAGGGCTTGGCTCGGTCTTCTTTCACTATACCGAAACTGTCGCTGAAATACTCATCGGCATCAAAAGCCTTTATCGAGTCCGGGATTTTTCCGGAAGGCTTTAGCGCAAGTATTCGATCGAGGCTATAGGTGCGATGCAACCCATCTTGTCGCTCCCCTACAAGATACCACCGATTATCATACAGGCGTACGCACAGCGGATATACAAATATATCATACGGGTCACAGCCGAAACGTTTGTATGTAATACATAGTCCGCAATTGTTCCGTATAGCCGAAAGCACCTTGACCAGGCACGAGTGCCCTGAGGGAATCGGCGGCACGGATATACGGCGACGTATATCGCGGTTGTCCGCCAGTACATCACACATCGCATACGTATCTACCATCCAGTGACTCAAACGATCATCATCCATAGCTTCTTCGTAATTGTCTATAAAGTATGTATACCCGGCGTGGCAGTCGCACTTGATTTCGATACCGAGTTGCGCGGCTATAGCATTTATCCAGCGAATAAACGTCTGACGAGACAGCGGACGTCCTTCGCTGAGATTTCGATTGTTTTCCCAACGCTGTGATATCTCCTTAAGTGTCAGCGGTCCGAACTGGCGTACGGTTTCGATAAGCCAGGTATATTTATGTATTTGAGTCATATCGGATGGTCTATGGTATTATAGGTTGATAATAGCGCAAAGTTACGCATAATTTACCACAACCGCATACATCACGAAGCATTATATGTAGATTATTACACGAAGCGCAAAAATACGAGGTGCAAAACGCTACAGCAAACATTATATCGGGCACAATTTGGCTTATTAGCAAAAAATGCCTAACTTTATCCGCCGATTTATCCGCATCCGGTCAAGGCACCTCGGAGACGGCGACATACATCGAAACTTAACTATAACACCAACCATAAACCACGAAAACAATGTTTAAGAACCAACCCAAAGGTCTGATTCCCGCCGCATTATCCAATATGGGCGAACGTTTCGGATACTACATCATGAACGCCGTACTCGTGCTGTTCCTGTGCTCCAAATTCGGGCTGTCCGAGGAAACATCCGGCATTATCTACTCGTGCTTCTATGCCGGCATCTACATCCTCTCGCTGGTCGGCGGTCTCATTGCAGACAAGACGCAAAACTACAAAGGCACCATCATCAAGGGTCTGGTCATTATGACCGCCGGATATGCTCTGCTGGCTATTCCAATCCTTGCCACGGCCGAAAACACCACATGGCTGTTGACGCTGACATGTGTGGCGTTGTTCCTGATTGCATTCGGCAACGGCCTGTTCAAAGGCAACCTCCAAGCCATTGTAGGTCAACTCTATGACAACCCCAAATACGCCGACAAGCGTGACTCCGGATTCCAAATCTTCTACGTATTCATCAACATCGGCGGCCTCATCGCCCCCTTCGTGGCACCCTACCTGCGCGAATGGTGGCTCAGCGCCAACGAAATGGTATACAACGCCAGCTTCCCCGAAATGTGCCACCAGGTGCTCGGCGGCAGCGCGGACAAACTCGCCGAAATCACCGAATTTGCCAAACAAGTAGGATACACCGGAGCCGAATCGCTCAACGATTTCTGCGGAAAATACCTCGATGTATTCAACTCCGGCATCCATTTCTCCTTCATAGCCTCCGTGGCCGCAATGCTTATCTCGCTTGTCATCTTCCTGACCACCAAGAAAGGCCTGCCCAACCCCTCCAAGAAGGAAGCTGCAGCATCCGTCAAGTATACCCAAGCCGAAAAAGCTGCCATGGCCAAAGAGCTGAAACAACGTATGTATGCGCTCTTCGCCGTCCTCGGCATCGCCGTATTCTTCTGGTTCTCATTCCACCAAAACGGCACCTCGATGTCGCTGTTTGCACGCGACTTCGTTGATTCCTCCGCCGTAGCCCCCGAAATATGGCAAGCCGTCAACCCGTTCTTCGTGATCGTACTCACACCCATAATCATGGTCATCTTCTCGGCTCTCGCACGCAAAGGACGTCAGATTTCGACACCGCGCAAGATTGCCTACGGTATGGGCATCGCCGCCATCGCATACCTATTCCTGACCATATTCTCCCTGATTATGGACTATCCTTCCGGAACAGCCTTCCGCGAAATGATTACCTCCAATGCCGGCGTCGTCAAAGCCGGATGGTGGGTACTGATAGTATACTACTTCTTTATGACCGTTGCCGAGTTGTTCATCTCGCCTCTGGGACTGTCGTTCGTCTCCAAAGTCGCTCCCAAGAACCTCCAAGGCCTCTGCCAAGGCCTGTGGCTCGGTGCCACCGCCGTGGGCAACCTGCTGCTGTGGATAGGCCCGCTGATCTACAACAGCGCTCCCATCTGGGTAGCTTGGACCGTATTCCTTGCCGTATGCCTCATTTCTATGGGCACCATGCTCGCTATGGTCAAGTGGCTTGAACGCGTCACACAAGACAAACCCGCAGTCAAGGCAGCACATTCACTCGAAGACAACGTAGAGGACGAAATCTAATCATCGCGCCTCGTACGCATACACAAAAAAAAGCGCTTCGTTGCAATCCGCGACGAGGCGCTTTTTGTTTGCGTACATATCTACGACATAGCCCGTTGCGGAGCAACGCAAGCGACCGCATACAACTCATCCCAAACGCCTCAAAAAAGCACTTTCCCAACATATCGGTGTGCAATCTCGAAAAAAAACGCTAATTTCGCTGCCGTATAAAGGCACGATGCCGCGCATCGACAGCCTATATCCACACCTATTATCACTCATATTATGAATTCCGAAACACACAAACGCATTACGGCACTCGGACTGCTCGTCACCATAGGCATAGTCTTCGGCGATATAGGCACATCGCCGCTGTATGTCATGAAAGCCGTCATCGGGGTCACCCCAAACTTTGATGCCGACTATATCATCGGGGCGGTATCGTGCGTCATTTGGACGCTAACGCTGCAGACGACACTCAAATACGTCATCATTGCCCTACGCGCCGACAATAAGGGCGAGGGAGGCATTTTGTCATTATTTGCATTACTGCGCAAGATGCCGCGCAAATGGATATATATCGTTGCCGCCATCGGCGCAGCTGCCCTTATCGCCGATGGCGTCATCACCCCGGCCATCACCGTCACCTCGGCCATCGAGGGACTGACCGTAGTCTTCGGCAATCATACGCCCACATTACCCATAGTACTGTGTATAATTGTTTTGCTCTTCGCCGCCCAACAACTCGGCACAGGCCGCATCGGACGCTTCTTCGGCCCTTTTATGCTGGCGTGGTTTGTCATGCTTGCCATCCTGGGCATATGCTGCATACCTATGGCGTGGCAAATCCTTAGAGCATTCAACCCCTATTATGCAATACATCTGCTATGTTCAAGCCCCGAGTGGTTTGTCATCATCGGCGCCATATTCCTATGTACCACCGGCGCCGAAGCTTTGTACTCCGACCTCGGCCACTGCGGACGGCGCAACATCACTGCTGCTTGGTGTTTTGTCAAAGCCTCGCTTATTCTCAACTATATGGGACAGGGTGCATGGCTGATAGCTCATACCGGAAGTGAGCACATTACGACAAACCCCTTCTACGGCATCATGCCTCAGTGGATGCTGGTTCCGGGCATAATCATGGCCACCGGCGCCGCCGTCATTGCCAGTCAAGCCCTTATCTCAGGCGCATTCACAATATTTTCCGAAGCAGTCAACCTCAACTTCTGGCCATCGCTACGCATCAAGTATCCCGGAGCCGCCAAGGGTCAGCCTTATATACCTTTGGTAAATACAATTCTTTGTATCGGATGTATCATAACGCTGCTCGTGTTCCGCAATTCATCCGCCATGGAAGCCGCCTACGGACTTGCCATCACCATTACAATGCTGATGACCACCGCGTTACTGACGCTATACCTACGACATCACCTGCCGCTATGGGTCTGCGCAACATTCGCCGCATTTTTCGGGGCTATCGAGTGCTTGTTCCTCATAGGCAATCTCTCCAAATTTATGCACGGAGGATGGTATACAATGCTTATTGCCTGCATCATTGCCATGATAATGATAATATGGCACATATCGACGCGTATGCGCTCACGATACATCGAGTACGTAAACACCGCCGACA
>CAKTOT010000015.1 GCA_934590135.1 uncultured Muribaculaceae bacterium | reverse complement strand
GGTATGTTTTGGTAAGCGATGCCGTAATCTTGGCTATCGAATCGGCGCTGAGATATTCGGGGCGCAGGCGCACTTGTATCTCGGCGTTATACGGGTTTTCGTCCAACAGGCTCAGGGTGCTGTCGCCGATGTACTTGCTCTCTTGTGCCAGGACTTCGGCGGCGCTGACGTATCGGGCTTCGGCGCTGTATGGGGCTTTGGTCAGTGCGGCACGTAAGGTCTTGACGTCGTAGTCTGTGGCTCCGGAGCGTACATTCACCGTTATGGCCAAGGACGAACGTACGGCTTCGGTGGCGTTGCGCGCGCCCACAACCAAGCATGCCATTACGCCCAAAATCAGCAATACCAAGGCTATGCTTACCACCGAGGTCGTTTGGGAGGCCAGGGTGGATATATGGGTCGAACGATTGGTTTTACTCTCTTTCATCATCGTATAATGCTGTCTTTCACTATATATTTGAGCGATTCTTCGGCTATACGTCGGGATGCTTCCGTATTGGGGGCAATGTAGTCTCGGTATATGCCGTAGTGGTCGTTATATATATAATAATGTGTAAGCGTATTGCGGCTGCTTGTGCTGATGGGTCTCACTCGTGGGCTGAATTGCGCACGGCTTGTCGCCTTTTGCCGCAAAGTTCGGCAAAGGTAGCAAATCAGCACCCCTGTTGTCAAGACTTTAGGCTAAAAAAGCGATGCTGTTTCAGATATTTTAACGATAATTGCCATTCTTCGGCGACATTCTCCATGGAAGGTGCCGTTGTGCGTCTCTTGTGAGGTGCCGAGACATCCTTCCGAGTGAAGGACCGCCGTATGTGCAAATCTGTCAGTCTGTCACGGCCTCGGCCAGTAGCGTAGCCGAAGTGGCATCAATGACACGGACGCGTATGGTGGCGCCGATTTTGGCTTCGGGGATGGCATCGAAGACACATACCTTGTTTTGTGAGGTGCGTCCTACGCGCTGTGCGGCGCTGCGTTTGGCGGCGCCTTCGACCAGCACTTCGAAGGTCTTGCCTATGTCGCGGCGATTCGAGGCCTGAGATAGCTCGTTTTGCAAGGCAATCATACGGTTGAGGCGCTCTATCTTGACTTCTTCGGGAATATTATCGGGCATGGTGCGGCTGGCCAGAGTGCCGGGGCGCTCGCTGTATTTGAACATAAAGGCGGAGTCAAAGCCTACTTCGCGCATCAGCGACAGCGTCTGCTCAAAGTCCTCTTCGGTTTCGCCGTGAAATCCGGTGAACAAGTCTGTCGTGATGCCGGCATCGGGCATATAACGGCGTATGGCGGCGATACGCTCGAGATACCATTCGCGTGTGTATTTGCGGTTCATGGCCTTGAGTACGGCGTTGCTGCCGCTTTGCACGGGCAGATGGACGTGTCGGCAGATATTGGGGTGAGCGGCCATGACTTGCAGCGTCTCATCGCTCATGTCTTTGGGATGGCTGGTGGTGAAGCGTATGCGCATATCGGGCGCGGCCTCGGCTACGGCGGCCAGCAATTCGGCAAATCCGGTGACGATGCCGTCTTCGGCGGTATATCGGTACGAATTTACATTCTGGCCCAGTAGAGTCACTTCTTTGAAGCCACGGCGACGTAGGTCGGCCACTTCGGCGAGGATGCTGTCGAGGGGACGGCTGCGTTCGCGGCCACGGGTATACGGAACGATGCAGTACGAGCAAAAATTGTTGCATCCGCGCATAATGGATACGTATCCGCTGACGGAGGCTCCGCCCAGACGTACCGGCATGACATCGCGGTAAGTCTCGGTGGTGCTCAGTGTGACATTGGCACCCGAGTGTCCGGCGGCGGCGCCTTCGAGTAGCGCCGGCAGGTCCATATAACTATCCGGCCCGGCCACGATGTTCACTCCGTGGTTGTCTATCAGGTCTTGCCCCGTGCGCTCAGCCATACATCCGATGACGCCGATGATAAGACGCCCGTGGCGGCGACGACGCAGCGCGCGTAGCGCCTCCAGACGGTGCAAAATCTTTTGTTCGGCGTTGTCGCGTATCGAGCAGGTGTTCAGTAGTACGGCGTCTGCTTGTTCGATATCGTCGGTGGTGGAATACCCGGCCATACCCACGATGGAAGCCACTACTTCGCTGTCGGCAACGTTCATTTGGCAACCATAAGTCTCTATATATACCCGGTGCGGAGCTTCTTCCGCGGCCCGGAACGGCGTTTCTTGCATATTTTTATAGAAAAAAGTTTGTGCGCTTGCGCACTATTGGCTAATTTTGCGCAAAATTACTAATTTTCCGCCGAAGTCCCACCATTGACGCGGGCCTATATGCGGCGCAATAGCAGAGATAAACCATTTACATCTTTATTACCCACGATAACCATGAGTTATAACTTCATCACGGCGCAAGAAGCTGCCGAAATGATCCATGACGGACAAACTCTGGGATTTTCAGGCTTCACCGCCCCCGGAGCGCCCAAATTTATCACCGAGGCCCTCGCAGCGCGTGCTGTGGCCGAACACGAGGCCGGCCGTCCATTCAAAGTGAACATCTTCACCGGCGCGTCCACTTCGGACCACGCCGACGGAGCGCTGAGCCGCGCCAACGCTATCAATATGCGTGCGCCGTATCAGAATGTCCCCGATCTGCGCAAACGTATCAATGCACATGACTGCCACTACTTTGACCGTCACCTCTCCGAGATGGCTCAGGAAGTACGTTACGGCTTCTATGGTGGTATTGATTGGTGCATCATCGAGGCTGCCGACATCACCCCTGCCGGCGAGATCCTGCTCGGCTGCGGCCTGGGCAATGTCCCTACTTATGCCAAACTGGCAAAGAATATCCTCATTGAGCTTAACGAGAAGTTGCCCAAGAGTCTCTACGGAATGCACGACATCGTGCTGCTGCAAGACCCGCCTCATCGTCGCGAAATACCCATCTATGCAGCCAACGACCGCATTGGTTCGCCCATACTGAAAATAGACCCGGCCAAGGTGCGCGGCATCGTTCGTACCAACTCCTTCGACGGCGTCAAGTCTTTCACCGCTCCGGATTCCGTGTCCGAGCAAATCGGCTCGAACGTAGTCAACTTCCTTATCGGCGAATATCGTAAGGGTGGTCTGCCCCCCGAATTCCTCCCCTTGCAGTCCGGCGTGGGCAATGTTGCCAATGCCGTGCTCTACAACTTGGGCGAGAGCAAGGAACTTCCCCCCTTCATGATGTACACCGAGGTACTGCAAGACGCCGTGCTCGAACTGATGAAGAAAGGCAAGTGCACTTTCGCATCTACCTGCTCGATGACGCTGTCCGACGAAACAGAAGCCAAACTCTTTGCCGACATGAGCTTCTTCCACGACAAAATCCTTATGCGTCCGGCCGAAATATCCAATAACCCCGAAGTCATTCGCCGCATAGGTGTCATTGCTATGAATACCGCTCTCGAGGCTGATATCTTCGGCAATGTCAACTCCACACACGTTCTGGGCACTAAGATGATGAACGGTGTCGGCGGTAGCGGTGACTTTACCCGCAACGGTTATATCTCAATATTCTCCTGCCCCTCCATCACCAAAGGCGGACTTATCTCCAATATCGTGCCTATGGTGGCGCACGTGGACCACACCGAACACTCGGTGGACATCATCGTCACAGACCAGGGCGTAGCCGACCTGCGTCGCAAAGATCCGGTGGAACGCGCTTACGAAATCATCAACAACTGTGCACACCCCATGTATCGTCCGTTGCTGCTTGACTACCTCAAGCTGGGCAAGGGCGGTCAGACCCCGCACACCTTGGCGGCAGCTTTCGCATTCCACAATGCCTTCAACGAGACCGGCGATATGCGCAACGCCGACTTCGCTCGCTACTGCTGATTTTAGCAATATATATAATAATGAGAGACGGCCGAACGGTCGCCTCTCATTATTATATATAGCGCTGTTATATCCAAGTAGTAAGTCTCACCTCTCGGGAATATGGTTATAAGCCGATCCTCAATTTGCGGCCCGGAGCATTTCGACGTCAAAAGACCCGAAAACTTGTCCATCGTGCCGTCAAAGAAAATATGTCCTAAAATTATGCTCTACAACACATTTTTTTTGTTTTGGCAAAATGTCGGCTTTTAACGCTATTTGGTGTATGTTGATAGTGGCTAATGGTTGTATTTAACAGAAAAAAGCGATGGGAATATCAAAACGACATATTCTATTGAAAAGTGACGGCCAAAAAGCGTTTTCTCAAATGTTAAAAACGAAAATTTTTTTATGAAAAACCTTTATTATTAACCAAAAGTGTTTAACTTTGTGAAATCATATATAGCTGAAAAAGCAGGAACACGAAGACTATCTAAGTCCTATGGTTCTATCTAAAAAGATGAATATTAATTGTTTAATTTATTTATTGTCTAATTGTTTTTAGTATGAAAAAGCTGTTTCTATTACTTGTGACAGTACTTTCGCTCAGCGTGTGTGCGTCTGCCCAGATGCACACGGTTGTCGGTACCGTCCTCGAAGAAGGCGGCGAAGAACCCATCGTTGGAGCTTCTGTAACTCCCGCCGGCAGTAAACTTGGCGTGGTTACAGACTTGAACGGCGAGTTCCGTCTTCAAGTAGCCGCCAACGTCAAGAACATCACCGTGTCCTCCACAGGTTATACGACCAAAACCGTAGCCATTACCTCCGGACACATGACGATCTATCTTCCGTCTTCGACTACCGTGCTCGATGATATGGTTGTTGTGGCATACGGACGTGAGAAAAAGAGCGAGTACACCGGCTCGGCTTCCGTAGTGAAAGTCGATAAGCTGCAGGATGCTCTTGTGTCCAATGTCACCAATGCACTTTCCGGCAAGATGGCCGGTGTGCAGACTATGTCGTCCAACGGCCAGCCCGGCGTAGGTTCGAGCGTGCTCATTCGCGGCGTCGGCTCTATCAACGGTTCCACAGCTCCGCTTTATGTAGTCGATGGTTTCCCCTATGACGGCTCGATTAGCGACATCGCTTCCGGCGATATCGAAAGCATCACCGTACTCAAGGATGCCGCTTCCACCGCCCTTTACGGTGCTCGTGGCGCCAATGGTGTCATCATGATTACCACAAAAAAAGGTAAAGAAGGTGCCGCACAGATCACCTTTGACGCTCGCTGGGGTGGCAACTCGCGTGCCCTGAGCAACTACGACGTCATCACCGATCCCGGCGAATACTTCGAAACCCTCTATCGTTCGTTCTACACCACCCGCTACATGGACAGCAAGCTTGGCGGCGATGCACTCGCTGCCCACCGCTATGCCAACAGCAGCATCTGGGGCGCTTTGGGTCAGCGCACTTACAGCGTACCCGAAGGCCAAGATCTTATCGGTCTCAACGGCAAGTTCAACCCCAATGCAACACCCGGTTACAACGATGGTAGATACTATTATACTCCCGACAACTGGGCCGATGAAACATTCCGCACCGGTCTGCGTCAAGATTACTCACTGAGCGTACGCGGTGGTACAGGCCGCTTTACATACTATGTGTCCGGCAGCTACCTCAGCGACGAAGGTATCCTCGAAGGATCGCACTTCAAACGTCTGAGCACTCGCTCGTCCGTAGAATATCAAGCTAAGGATTGGATGAAACTGGGTACACAACTCAACTACATCTATACCAACTCCGGTTATCCCGCCAGCCAGACTTCCAGCTCCTACAACTCGTCGTCCAACGCATTCGCCGTTGTCAACGAATTGGCTCCCATCTTCCCCATCTACGTACGTGATGCCGAAGGCAATGTGATGTACAACGAATACTATGGCAAGCCGCTGTATGACTTCGGTCTGCCTACCGACTACGGCTACGGCCGTCTGACCGCTCGTTCGTCCGGTGCATGGTCTACCGCCAACCCCGCCGGTTCGCTTGCATACGATAAGCGCGAATTCGTATCCGATATCTTTGATGCCAAGTGGTACGCCATCCTGACTCCTCTGAAGGGCCTCACCATCAGCGGTACCGTAGGCTACTACCTTGACAATACCAAGTACAACAGCCTTGACAACTCGCTGTACGGTCAGCTCGCAGCCTTCGGCGGTCGCGTTGAACAGCAAATGAGCCGTACCAGTACTGTCAGCCTGCAAGGCCTCGTTGACTACACCCGTACATTCGCCGAGAAGCATACAGTAGGCGTTATGGCCGCTGTCGAATCTCAGGACTACCGCACCGAATATGTAGGTGCCGAAGGTCAAAACCTCTATCTCCCCGATGCAGACGTGGTTAACAACACCATCGACAACAAACTCGGTGAAGGCTCTCGCGCCGCTTTGGGTCACCGTTCGGTACTCGCTCGTCTGAAATACAACTACGCTAACCGCTACTATCTGCAAGCATCTTGGCGTCGTGATGGTAGCTCCGCTTTCGCTAAAGATCACCGTTGGGGCTCGTTCTGGTCTGTATCCGGTGGTTGGGACCTCAATAACGAAGCCTTCATGGCCGGAACCAAGCACATTATCGACTTGTTGAAGATCAAAGCATCTTTCGGTCAGAATGGTAACGACCGCATATACAGCAGCACCATCTATCAGGCATATCAGGACTACTACTCTATGACCGGTAGCAACGGCGTGTTCTCCGATTCAGAACTCGCATACAAAGGCAACCCCGATATCACTTGGGAGAAGTCCAACAACTTCAACGTAGGTGTTGACTTCAGCCTCTGGAAAGGCAAACTTGCCGGTACTTTCGAGTACTACAGCCGCCAGACCTCCGATATGTTGATGAATCTTCCCGTCAACCCCTCGCTGGGTTACACTTCCTTCCCCAAGAACGTAGGCTCGATGCGTAACAACGGCTTCGAACTCGAGTTGAACTACAATGTATTCAAGAACAAGAATATCGATGTCAATGTATTTGCCAACGCAACTATGCCGTCGAACAAAGTTATCGAAATCGAAGAAAGCTTGAAGAACAACAACGGTCAATGGGAATACTCAACCACCCGTGTCATCGAAGAAGGCAAGTCCCTGTATAATATGTGGCTTGTGCACTATGCAGGTGTTGACGAAAATGGTGTTGCACTTTACACTGCACGCCGTAATGTCAAGGACGCTAACGGCAATGACATTCAGATTGGCACCGGTTACCTCGGCGAGCCCATCTACCAGACCGAAGAATACGATACTACCGACTTCTCCACAGCACGTAACACCAACCGCAAAGAAACCGGCAACATTATGCCTAAGGTTTATGGTGGTTTTGGCGCCGATGTCAAAGCTTATGGCGTAGACTTCAGCATCCAATTCGCATACCAAGCCGGCGGTAAGATCTTCGACAGCTCTTATCAGTCGTTCATGGATCCCGGTGCTACCTCGTACCTCGGCAAGACCTGGCATAAGGATATTGCTAAGGCATGGAGCCCGACAAACACTGCAACCGATGTTCCTCGTATGGCCAATTCGGGTCTTGCTTCGCAATACGCAAATTCCACCAGTGACCGCTTCCTGATTTCGAGCAACTACTTGTCGTTGAACAATATCACCCTCGGCTACACCTTCCCGAAGGCTTGGACAAGTAAGCTCGGTCTTGGCGAACTTCGCATCTACGGCGCTGCTGAGAACGTGGCACTTTGGAGCAAGCGCAAAGGTCTTGACCCACGTCAAGGCTTCCTGTCCTCGCGTAACGCGACCTACTCGCCTATCCGTTCCATCTCCGGCGGTCTTCGCGTAAGCTTCTAAGGCTTTATACTACAACACGCATTCCCAATAACTTTTTATAGGAATAAATAATATGAAATACATCAATAAAGTCGTAGTATCGGGCATCGCATTGGCACTTGCCACGGCATCCTGCGCCGACCTCGACACTAAATACGAAGGCGGCTATGTTACCGCCGACCAAAAGAGGGTAGCCTTGCAGAACAAGGCGGAACTTGCCTCGGCATCCGTCACCGGTTCGTTCAACGCCTTCTACAAGCCTCTGACACACTGGACCGGTCACTTGGATTTCGGATACTCTGCAACGATGATCGGCTATGATATCCAGACCGAGGACTACATCTCCAAGAACTCTGGTTACAACTGGTTTGCAACCTTCGAAGCTTATGCGGGCGGTAACGACGGCTCGTATCCTTCGGCTATGCTCTGGTTCTACCAGTACGAGCAGATCAAGGTCTGCAACGACATCCTGACCACCATCACGGCCGATGCAGTTGAGAATAACAACGAACTCAAGTTCTACCGTGCACAGGCACTTGCGCTTCGTTCGTTTGACTACTGGACGCTGGCTCAGGTATATGCCTTCAACTATGACGGCTATGCCGATGCGCCCTGTGTGCCCATCCTGACGGACGAGAACGCTGACGATGTCGCACTGAACGGTTGCGCTCGTAGCACCGTTGCCGAGACCTATGCGCAAATCATGAAGGATATCGATGAGGCCATCCAGCTGCTGGACAACAATCCGGTGAAGCCCTCCGATGTTATCGACACCCAGAGCAAACGTCTCGTGTCCAAGGCTGTCGCCTATGGTCTGCGCGCACGTTACAACCTGTCTATGCACAAATATGCCGAAGCAGCCCAAGATGCCCAGAGCGCCATCGCCGCTTTTGACGGTCGTCCTTACAGCGTCGAGGAAGTCAGCGCTCCCGGTTTCACCAGCATGTCCGATCCTTCGTGGATGTGGGCCATCGCCATCAGCGAAACCCAAGATGGTATCGCCGGCGGTTCGATTGTCAACTTCCCCTCGATGACCTGTTCCTTCGTACACGGCTATGTAGACCAGGGCGGTGTATGGAAATGGTGCTCCAAGAAACTGTATGACAAGATTCCTTCGTCCGATGTACGCAAAGGCTGGTGGCTTGACGAAAATCGTAAGAGCGCCAACCTGAACGCCGCACAACAGGCATATCTTGATCAGTTCAATATCGGTGCTCCCAGCTACGGAGAGGATGCTGGTCTCAACCTGATGCCTTATACCAACGTTAAGTTCGGTCCCTATCAAGGTATCCTCCAAACAGCGCTCAACGCTTCCGATATACCTTTGATGCGCGTCGAGGAAATGTATCTTACCCTCGCCGAGGCTCAGGCTATGAGCGGCAACCTCGCAGGTGGCAAGCAGACCCTCGAATCGTTCATCCAGACATATCGTGACCCGAAATATACTTGCAAGGCCACTACAGCCGAAGAATTCCAAGACGAATGCTGGTTCCAGCGTCGCGTTGAACTCTGGGGCGAAGGTCTTGCATACTTCGACACCATGCGTCTGCACAAGGATATCGACCGCGTAGGTTGCACATTCCCCTCGGCATTCGTATATCAGATCAAATACGGCGATCCCGCCCGTCTGACTCTGATCCCCAACGACGAGACCTCGGCCAACAAGAAGATCGGCCCGTGGACCGGAGGTGATGTGACCCCGAACACCAACAACGCGACATACTCGATGCCCGATCCCGTTCCCGACCAATATTAACAGCAACTAGACGATAAGCAAGCTCATTGCTCCTCTCTCCTCATTTTTTCTCCTCAGAGAGGTACGGACCGGCGGTCACGACTTCGCGTTATAAGCAAATAAATCATTAAACTGATCTAAACTGCACAAACAATGAAATTATTCAAATCATCCATACTTGCTGTGTTGGCCCTTGGCGCTGCGCTGACCTCCTGCAACGAAACCTCGGACGTGACATACGTCCCCGGTGCGCAGGATCCCGGAGCGTTCTTCGCCGCGGACATCGAGACGGCAATCCTGGTCGCAAAAGATGCCACTTCGGCTGAAATCCAAATCAACCGTACCAGCGACCTCATCACCGAAGCCAATATTACGGCTGTCGACGAAAGCAAATTGTTCACTATTCCCGGCACGGTAGTGTTTGACGAAGGCAAGGGCAGCACGCCCCTGACTATCACTTTCGATCCCAATAAGCTCGAAATAGACAAGCCCTATACCATCAAGCTGTCCATCGCCGATGCCTCGACATACGGTCAAGGTACTTGCGAGTTCACCATCACTCGCGGCGCCGGTGTTGTTACCGAGAAATTCGAACAAGGCACTGCTATCTATGTAGAAGATGGCGAAGTATATTGGAATGCTATGGAATTGGAAGTTGCCGTAAGCAAGACTTACAATCCTTCCGATCCCACCAAGAATGTAGCCATCAAGGTATATGACGGCTCATCGGAAGGCCCGGCTCTGTATCCCACCGGAGCCACTCTGGACATCCAGTGCCCCGACTTCACTCCCGATGCCGATGGCAACGTGGCAGTATTCGTCGCTCCTATCTATATCAACGAGAGCGAGACGTATGGTCATGTATACTATGCCGACATCTATTCGTATTGCATGGCTGTTCCGGGTGCTTCGGACAATCCCGAGAAGTACAAGAACATGAGTACTTATAATGTCAACACCGGTGTGTTCTCGCTCTATATGGTTGCATATTGCAGCGAAGGCATCTTCGGTGACGGATACGAGTACGTCAATATGGACGGCTTCCCCGTTTACGACGTAGCTGTAAGTTACGAGGGCTACCTGACCAAAGCCGACGGTTCGTATCAGGCCGTTGCCAAGATTAAATCCGGCAAGGATGCCGCTACCGTACGTGCCGCTGTTGTTGCAGGCGAAGATCCCCAGGCACTTGTAAACGTGCTTCTGGGCTCGGACGACAGCAAGTATGTCGAATTTGAAGGTGGCAGCGAGAAGGAAGTTCGTCTGAGCTTTGACGGCGCCGGCAAATACCTCATCGGTGCTGTAACATTCAACTCCAAGGGCGAAGCACAAAAGGCCAACTATGCCGCTTTCGAAGTTGTTCTTAGCGGTGATGATGCAGACTGGAAATCCGTAGGTAACGCCGATTTCGGTGACGGTTGGATACTTGCTTCGTATCTGCCCGAAGGAAAAACCATCATGGACTTCCTCTACGCAGTCGAGCTGCAACAGAACAAAGAAAACAGCAATCTCTATCGCCTCGTACAACCTTGGGGCTCGGCTTCGCCTATCGCAGATTATAATACCAACCCGCGCAAGCGCAACCTCGAGTTCACCATCGGTGATATGATATCCATTGCACCGCAGGAAACCGGTTTCAAAGACGAACAGGGCGATTATTCGATAGGTAACTATGAAGGTATTTTAAGATCCAATAACCCCGATGTAAGTGATGCCAGCATTCTGGCTTATATGGAACAAAAGGGTATGGAAGCCACTACCATCGTTAACGATGAGGATGCCGGTACATATATCGAAGTTCCTGTATGTCTCTTCGATCCGAACGGTAGCGGATGGTACAACTGGAAGAGCAACCCCCATGGATACATCTTCATGCCGGACGCTACGAGCGCTGTTAAGGCCAAAGTCACTTCGCGCAACATCGCTCGTCCCAACAAGGGCAGCATGCTCAAGAGCGTGAAGGCTCGCAGATACAACAAGTTCAACAACAATGTCAAGATTGGACATCAGAGCGTTCTGCGTAATCACCTTGCTCCTTACACACTGAAAAAGTAAGCAATATCTTCCGATTTAATTGCCTAAAGAAAGCGACGACTTAGTCGCAAGGGCAATTGAAAATACGCACAAAGAGAGTGTCTCAGAGATGGGATACTCTCTTTGTGTGTATGGAGTAATTTGCGTACATTTGTACTTCTGAACGTTTAAATTCCTTATCAGATCCTAAATCTCATTAGATACATCAGAAAGATGTCAAAGACGCTTTACATTACCGATATGGACGGAACGCTACTGGGCACGGATTCTAAGGTCAGTGCTCGCAGCGCATCAATGCTTGCCGATTTGTCGAGGCACGGTGTCATGGTGACCGTAGCCACGGCACGAACTCCGGCCACCGTCGTACCACTGCTGCAAGACTGTCGATTGACAGTTCCGGCTATAGTGATGACCGGAGCTGCGTTATGGAATTGGAATCGTGACCGGAATTCTCGTCATAGAGTAGAGGGCGAAGCGTCCGGGTACTTCGAAGGCGAACATTACATCAGACGCGAAGATATGGACGTCCTTGACCGCGTATTTGAGGCGACCGGTGTGTACCCCTTTCGCTATATACGAAGAGCGGACGCCGAGGCTCTGACGGTGTATCATTCGGAGGCAATGAATGCAGCCGAACGCGCCTTCTACGAGGAACGTGCCCGTCTGTTTTTGAAGAGGTTTGAGCTACAACGCCCCGTAGGCGATGACGAGCGCGGACGTTGTATGCTGTGCTTCGCCATGGGCGAGTATGACGCCATCGAAAAAATCGGGGCGGCCATAGCTCGAGGTACACAATGCGCTTATTCGCTCTATCCCGACACCTATGACCGTAGCATCGGCCTTCTCGAAATATTCGGCAACGGAGTGAGTAAAGCTTTTGCTGTCAAGCGCCTGCGTGCTCGTTTAGGGGCCGACCGAGTGGTCGTATTCGGAGACAATCTCAACGACCTTCCCATGATGCGCTGCGCCGATGTCAGCGTTGCCGTAGCCAATGCTCTTCCGGAGGTGCGTGAAGTTGCAGACATAGTCATCGGGGCCAATAGTGAGGATGCAGTGCCTCGCTTTATAGCCGCAGACTACGCGCAACAGCAATCCCGATAACTTGAATAGCCATAATAAGAGAGTAAACGCAAAGGAATAATAGTGTTATAGCCATTATAACCATAAAAGCTATAATAGCAATATAATCAGGATTACGGGGCTTGGCCGAAACTCCGAGTTGCGATATTGGCGGATAAATCGTAACTTTGTAGGCTACAAAGCATCGTAACCACCCAATGTTATGGTAAACACTGAGACAAATACAGATAAAACCGACATAAATACGGATAATACAGATATAGATACCATATTCGGAAAAGTACCTCTGGTCGTAAACGGACGCAAAACAGCCGTATTGGACGCCGATGACGTTATCGCCATGGTGCCTAAATTGGCCGGTCATAAGCGCCTGGTTGAGCGGTTGCTGCATTGGCTGAGCGTTGATAAGGTCAACGCCGTCCATGCACACAACTGCCAAACGCCCGGTCCGGCCTTCGTCGAAGGTCTGCTGCGCGACTTTGATATAAAATTGCGCGTTGACGGCCTTGATGTGCTTGACAATCTGCCCGAAGGTCCCTTTATCACCGTGTCCAATCACCCCTTTGGAGCACTTGACGGCATCACGTTGATATACCTCATAGCCTCGCGTCGTCCCGAGTACAAGGTGATGGTCAATATGATACTCGGACGCATATGGGCTATGGAACCCAATTTTATCGCTGTGGATGCGATGTCCTCCAATGATCCGGCCAAGAAGGCCGTATCCATGCACGGCATCAAACAAGCCATAGATCAGGTACGAGGCGGAAAGCCCCTGGGCTTCTTCCCCGCCGGCGCTGTATCTAAAGTCAACTGGTGCGGCCAACTCGTGGACCGTCAATGGCAGCCCAATGTCATCCGCCTTATCGACAAACTGAAAGTGCCGGTTATTCCGATATACTTCCATGGCGGCAATTCGTGGTTCTTCAACTTTCTCGGCGTTGTGTGCTGGCAGCTGCGCACCCTGCGCCTCCCCTCCGAAGTCTTTCGTAAATGCCATACCACGATGCATATATCCGTGGGTAATCCCATTACGGTCGAAGAACAACGCGCCCACGCCGGAAGTATCGAAGAATTGGGCCAATACCTTAAAGAAGCCACTTATCAATTACGCCAACGCAAATGACACCCAAAGCCTCTCGCACCACCTCCATACTTGCAGTCAACGACATACATAGCGGAGCCGTAGACGACCCCGCCGTGAAGAGTGCCAAACTTCGCTTCGGTATCATCGGCAATGCCCCCGCGCTTTGCGAGGCGGTGGCGCGTGCCATACGTGTCGCTCCTATAGACTTGAGCGTTCTTGTCACCGGCGAATCCGGTTCGGGCAAAGAATTCTTCCCGAAGATCATCCATCAAAACTCGCCGCGCAAGCATGCCAAGTACATAGCCGTCAACTGCGGCGCCATCCCCGAAGGTACCATAGATTCCGAACTCTTCGGGCACGAAAAAGGCGCCTTTACCGGCGCTGTGGCCTCGCGTAAAGGCTACTTCGAAGAGGCTGACGGCGGCACGATATTCCTTGACGAGGTTGCCGAGCTGCCTATGACCACTCAGGCACGCCTGCTTCGCGTACTCGAAACCGGCGAATATCTTAAAGTCGGCTCCTCGGTAGTCCAAAGCACCAATATACGCATCGTGGCTGCTACCAATGTCGACTTGCAAAAGGCCATAGCCGATGGACGCTTCCGTGAAGACCTCTACTACAGACTCTCCACGGTGCAGATAATAGTGCCGCCGCTGCGCCGTCGCGGCGATGACATCATGCTCCTTGCCGGTAAATTTGCCTCCGATTTTGCCGAGAAATATCGTATGCCCGGCATCAATTTCGATGACAATGCACGACGTCTGCTGCTGACCTATCCCTGGCCCGGTAATGTGCGTCAGCTCAAGAACGTTGTCGAACAGATAGCACTTTTCGATGCCGGCACCACTATCACGCGCGAAGTACTACAAGGCTATCTGCCAGACCGCTCGAATGCCTTGCCGGTGGTCGCCGGCGAAAGCGGCGGAACACATTCGTATGCCTCCGAGCGCGAAATGCTTTTTAATCTGATTTTCAACCTACGTGCGCGTATAGATACCCTCACCGACATCATTCGCGATAGCGGTATCGGCAATGTGGACGAGGACGGACGGCGAACAGATATACATTCGACGCAATCGACAAACTCGGCTTCGTTTATGCCGCTGACGCCCACTGTCGAAATAGCTTCGCAGTCCAACGACGAAGCCGGCGACCGCGAGGCCATAATCAAGGCCTTGCGCGATAACAACGGCCGGCGTCGCGATGCAGCTGCACAGCTCAATATCTCCGAACGTACGCTATACCGCAAAATCAAAGAATACAATCTCGAATGACACGCCGATACATACATCTGCTGTACATCGTCATCGGCAGTCTGCTGATGCTTACAACGACATCCTCGTGCCGAATTTCCTATAAATTCAACGGCGCAGCATTGGATTACAGCGTATATCATACGATACGTGTCGGACAGTTCCCGATACGTGCGGCACTGGTATACGCGCCTTTACAACAGACCTTTGAGAACGAATTGACCGACTATATTTCGCGAAATACCCGCCTGCAGACCACGGATGCGGGCAATGCCGACTTGTCCATCGAGGGCGAAATCACCGGTTACTCGCTGACGCCGCAGGCCGTCACCGAGGATGCCTATGCCAGCCAGACTCGACTGACCATAAGCGTACGCGTCAAGTACACCGATACACGCAACGATGCCAACAGCGTGGACCAGACTTTTTCGGCCTACCGCGATTTCAGCGCCACCGAGCTGCTTATAGATGTTCAAGACCAATTGTGTCAAGAAATTTCTAAGGAGCTTGTCGAACTGATATTTAATGCAACCCTTGGCAACTGGTAGACACGGCAGGACATTATAACTCCCAGCCCTTCCTCAAAAATCACATAATTGCATAAACGCATAACTATATAACCAAAGCACCAGCTACAGCAATGACCGACATCCGGACTCCCATAGGCAACCTCCGACCCTATCACATATATCCGCTGATAGTGTATCTGCGTGACCACCACCGAGAGATGGATGATGAGACGCGTCGTGCGTTGATGGCGCATGTGGCGATGCACAGCGCCGATCCGGCGGCCGTTGCCGCTCTTGCCGATATACACGAGGACGCTTGGGGCTCGCTATATCCGCGCGAAGATACCATCACGCCCGATACAGCCGATACGATAGATAAATTCATCGCTACTTACGGCCATCCTTCAAGCGAAGATGATGCGCTGCTCGAACGGCTTATACTCAATCCCACGCCGGACTATGGAGCTGTATTGGTAGATGAAGATGCCCAAAGCGATGACGATGCGGCATCCCGAGCATCTGACGCTACAACCGCCGGAATAGACAGCTTCCTTGGAGCACACGGAGTGGCCGAGGCCGTAAGAGCCGGGGCTAAAGCACAAGCGGCTCAGCCGGCAACAACCGCTACACCCGCCGGAGTCGCCACAGCCGTTGGAACAGACCCCGCACCAGCTATGACGCCTACTATATCCGAAGTAGCGGAGGTCGCTAAAGGACCCTCGGCAATCGCCGCTTCGACGGCGGATGGCGGCGGAGCAAGCGGGGCGTCAGCGGATGGCGGCGAAGCAAGCGGACAGGCTGATGCCACCGATACAAAAACGGCTGCGCCAATATCCGAAGGTCGGATACCGGCAGCTGCGACAAAAATGTCCGGTAAAGACCAGACCCCGGCCTCTTCTTTGAGCGAGTCTTTGGCAAAAATTTACATCCGACAAGGTCGATATAGGCGCGCATACGAAATATTATCCGACTTAAATTTGAAAAATCCGGAAAAAAGTATTTACTTTGCAGACCAATTGCGCTTCTTGCGCAAAGTTATCAGCCTGCTTCCGCCCGAGCAAGAGGGCGAGGGCGGGGCACGATAACCTTGCGACAAGACGTATTTGTGTGATATCCAATTAAAAAAAACAATAACAAACAACATACAATGCATATAGTATTTATAGTTCTCGTAGTAATCGTAGCAATTTTGCTTATCGGTATCGTACTCATCCAAAAATCCAAGGGCGGCGGTCTGTCCTCGCAATTCGGCTCAGGCAACCAAGTACTTGGTGTACGTGGTACCAACACCTTCCTTGAGAAGACCACTTGGACCCTGGCTGCACTCATTCTTGTGCTTTCCGTGGCCAGCGCATACACCATGCCCCAACTTTCCGGCGAAAAAACTCGCGTAAATACCGAAGCGGCAGCACCCGCTCAGGGCGCCAACGCGTTCAATAACGCTCCGGCACAGAAAGCTGCTCCCGCTGCAGATAAGGCTGCCGCACCCGCCGCTGCACCCGCCGCTGCACCCGCCGCTGCACCCGCTGCTGCACCCGCTGCCGGCAAATAAAAACGCAGATACCCACATTTTTTAAGATATACCGGTAGCGATGATGCTCCCGATGGGCCTTACAGGCCAATAGGTCCCGGACGGCTCTATTGGCCTAATGGCATTTTATGACGATGCACGATATGGATACAATACAACAACGATATAAGCGCAGCGACTTCGAACTGATGGCTCCCGTAGGGTCTTACGAGTCGTTGTATGCCGCCATAGATGCCGGCGCCGATGCCGTATATCTTGGGCTGGGCACGCTGAATATGCGAGCCCGCTCGAGTGTCAACTTTACCACCGAAGACCTTCGTGTCATAACCGACACGTGTAGTCAAGCACATGTCAAAGTGTATTTGACGCTGAATACAGTGCTGTACGACGAAGATATGGACGCCGCAGCCGAGATATTACACAAGGCCAAAGAATGTGGGGTCAGTGCTGTCATTGCCAGTGATATAGCCGCCATACAGATGGCGCGCGACCTTGGGCTGGAAGTGCATATATCCACTCAGTGTAATGTCACCAACTTTAGAGCACTGCGTTTTTATGCCCAATGGGCCGATACCGTTGTACTGGCGCGCGAGCTTAATCTTGATCAGGTATATGCCATATACAGACAAATTGAGCAAGAAGACTTGCGCGGTCCTCATGGCGAGCAAGTGAAAATCGAGATGTTTTGCCACGGCGCATTATGTATGGCCGTTTCCGGAAAATGTTATATGAGCTTACATCAGATGGACAGTAGTGCCAATCGTGGCTCGTGCACCCAGATATGCCGCCGTGCCTACGATTTGACCGACCGCGATACCGGCCAACAGATTACGGTCGATGGCAAATATCTGATGTCGCCCAAAGACCTTAAGACCATACACTTTTTGAACAAAATGGTGGATGCCGGCGTACGCGTTTTCAAAATTGAAGGGCGCGCTCGCGGCCCCGAGTATGTACGCGAGGCCGTATCCTGCTATGATGCAGCGCTACGCGCTATATGTGAGGGCACTTATGACGACAGTCTTATCGCGCAATGGGATGAGCGTCTCGGCCACATCTTCAATCGCGGTTTTTGGGACGGCTATTACTTGGGGCGTCGCTTAGGTGAGTGGTCCTCGCATTACGGATCATCGGCTACGCGCAAGAAAGTGTATGCCGCACGTGCTACGCGCTATTTTCCTCGTCTCGGTGTTGCCGAATTCAAGATGGAAGCCGGAATACTACGCTTGGGTGACGAAGTGGTTATCACCGGACCTACTACCGGTGCACTTATCAGCACCGTGCACGAAATACACGGGGACGACGGAGAACCGGTAGAAACCATAGGGCGAGGCCACGACTTCGCCATAGCCGTTCCGGCCAAAGTTCGCCCCGGCGATCGTCTGTATCTCTGGGAACAAGTAGACAAAGACAACCCGCGGCATCCGCGTTTCTGACGCTATACAGTCGATACGTGCTATACACGCTATACTCACTCCATAAAGTCAATACAATGAGCAATAAGGCCATAGACTGGTGTCGACGTTTTCTGTCCGTATCAGCGATACTGATAGTAGGCGTCTTAATATACATAGCTTTCATTCAAGAAAACTCGGTGACACGTATATATCACAATCAGACTGTCATAGACAGCCTTAAAATAGAAATAGCGCGGTACAATGACACCTTGGAGAAGTACAAAGAGCTAAATCATCGTTTGGACTGCGGCGATGGACCTACCATCGAACGCATAGTCCGCGAACAATATGATATGAGCCTGCCCAACGAAGATGTCTATGTATTTGAGTGAAACGAGGATGGTGGCTTCGATGAGATTGTATGCTCGGTGTAGCGCCTGTATGTTTGAGCGAGTCTCGATAGACTAACGGTAACCTCAGATGACAATGCGAAAACAATACTAATATATCGAAATAATGAAAAGACAGAAAATAGCAAATATCCTCTCCGGTACAGCGTTGATTATTATTGCCGTAGGGGTACTTATGCCCTTGATTGCGGGTCCCGGAAGTACTATCTATCGCTATGTATTCAGTGTGGGCGCCGTTATGCTGCTGGTCGGTCGTATCCTGGATAAATACACGGGAGACATATTCCGTGTGCGTCGCTTGTATGTCATCCAGCGATGGAGTGCCCTGTTTCAATGTGCTGCCGCATTCTTTATGTTCTATTCGGTAGATCCGCGAGACTGGCTGGTATTTGTGCTTGCCGGTGCCGTGCTCCAGTTGTACGTGTCCATTATGGTGCCTGTCGCCATCCGAAAAGCGTCTCGTAAATAGGAGTAATCATATAGACGGTATTATATAAGGCGTCTCGACGATAGGCGCGAAGACCGCCCCGGATATAGACAGCGTATGAAGCTGCCGAAAGACAATCGGCTGCCGACAATGGTGGCATCGGCATATACCGCCGACGTGCTCTCTCTAAGGCTGAACGTCGTTAGGTCGAACGGCTGAATGTCGTTTGGATTTTCTCGAAAAAGAAATTGGTGTGTCGGCGTGTATATGTCGGAAAAATTGCGTAAATTCGTGGCACACTTTATGCGCATAGGCGCGAGGTGGGTGCGGTCTGACCCGCATAACGCCTAAATTTAGATGTAATATTATCCTAAGCACCTTAAAATGAGTTATCTGAAGTTTGATAAGAACCTACTGATAAATCTTGACCAATCTTTGCCTAAGGAAATGCTTCGCACCAATCGTGCCGGAGCATACCACTGCACTACGCTTGTGGGCTGTAATACGCGAAAGCAACACGGCCTACTGGTGATACCCATACCCGAGATGGGCTATCGGCCGCATGTGCTGCTGTCGTCACTTGATGAGACGGTGATACAGCATGGTGCGCCTTTCAATCTGGGTATTCACCGCTACAAAGGCGGCGTGTACAGTCCCAACGGGCATAAATACATACGCGAATTTGATTGCGAGAGCGTTCCGCGTACCACTTATCGCGTAGGCGGAGTCATTCTCACCAAAGAAAAGATTTTCATCACAGACGAAAATCGTATACTAATTCGCTACACCCTCGTAGAGGCACATTCGCCGACGACGTTGCAATTCCGCCCGTTTTTGGCATTCCGCGATTCCAATTCCTTGGTGATGGCCAATGATGCTATCAATAAGACTATAAAGCCGGTAGACAATGGTATTGCCACCTGCCTGTATGATGGTTTCCCGACGTTGTATATGCAGTTTTCGCACAAACCCGTATGGGTGGATCGTCCCGACTGGTATCGCGACATCGAGTATATAAAGGATATGGAGCGTCAGGTGCCGTACACCGAAGACCTTTGGGTGCCCGGATATTTCGAATTACCAATCAAAAAAGGGGAGAGCATCATATTCAGCGCCGGAGTCAGCGAGGCTCGTCCGCGCCAACTGGCCAAGATGTATACCTCAGAGATTGCGCTTCGCACGCCGCGCACATCCTTCTTCAATTGCTTGAAGAACTCGGCCAAACAATTCTATATACGTCGCAACGGTGGCCTGTATGTACTCTCGGGTTACCCATGGGGCGTGGTATTGGCGCGAAACACCTTTATGGCAGCGCCCGGCATTACCCTCGCAATAGATCACGAGAAAGACTTCCACGAAATTATGTCGACGGCTCTGTCGGCACTGAACCGATTTATGGACGATGGTATCGAAGATGATACCATAGCCGGAATCTCGTTGCCCGATATTCCGCTGTGGGCCGTATGGTCGATACAGCAATATGGCAAGCTCTATCCTGAGGATTGCACGGCACGCTACGGCGAAGAAGTATGTCGCATCGTCGATTATATCCTTGACAATAAGCATCCCAACCTGCATTTCAATGCCCTCGACGGTATGGTGACCGTAGAAGGCGCCGATACACCCGTATCATGGATGAACGGTGTGGTAGACGGCCGCCCGGTGAATCCCCGCACCGGATACCTCGTGGAATTCAATGCGCTGTGGTATAACGCACTACGTTATGCCCTTGCCTTGACGCCCGATGACGATGCTCATGCCGAAAGACGTCAGCGTTGGAGCGATGCCGCTGCACTGATGGACAGCACCTTCCCTGCCAAATTCCTTAACGAATGGGGCTATATGTATGACTACGTCAACGGCAGTTATGCCGACCCGTCGGTACGCCCGAATATGGCTGTAGCTATCGGCGTCGAATACAGCCCGTTGAGCCGTCGTCAGCGTAAGAGCGTGCTTGATGTCGTGACGCGCGAATTATTGACATCCAAGGGACTGCGCACGCTATCGCCTAAGAGCTACGGCTATCGTCCGGTATATCTCGGCGACGAACGCGAGCGCGAATTGACCCTTCATCAAGGACCGGCGCGCCCATGGCTGATGGGTTTCTATGCCAATGCCTACCTCAAAGTCTTTGGTATGAGCGGCGTGTCATATATAGACCGTATGCTTATCGGCTTCGAGGAAGAAATGTCCTGGGGCTGCATAGGGTCATTGAGCCAAATGTATGATGCCAATCCGCCCTTCCTCGGTCGCGGCGCCATATCGCACGCCACCAATGTGGGCGAAGTGTTGCACACCCTGCGTATGCTCAAACGTATGAGCCTTTGAACATTCGGCCACAGAGATAGATAATGATACATCGAACCAATAAAAACCATAAATCCGATATATGAGAGCCTTAATGTTCGGATGGGAATTTCCCCCGCACATCCTTGGCGGCTTGGGTACGGCCAGCTACGGACTAACGCGTGGTATGGCTTCCTGCGGCGATATGGACATCACTTTTGTGATACCCAAGCCGTGGGGCGACGAAGACCGTTCGTTTGCGCACATCATAGGAGCCTCGCAGGTGCCCGTGGCATGGCGAGAGACCTCGCGCGAGTATGTGGAAGGGCGCATAGGGCGACTGATGGACCCCGATCTGTACTTTCGCCTGCGTGACAACATCTATGCAGATTTCAACTATATGCGCACCAACGATTTGGGCTGCATCGAATTCTCGGGCCGCTATCCCGACAACCTTCTCGAAGAAATCAACAACTACTCGATAACGGCGGGAGTGATAGCACGCACCCTTGATTTTGATATCATCCACAGCCATGACTGGCTGACTTATCCGGCCGGCATACATGCCAAACAGGTGACCGGCAAGCCTTTGGTGATACATGTGCATGCTACGGACTATGACCGCAGTCGCGGCAACGTCAACCCTACCGTGTTCAATATCGAGCGTGATGGTATGCTGCATGCCGACCATATCATCACCGTGAGCAATCTTACGCGCAACACCGTCATAGATAAATATGGTATAGACCCGGCCAAGGTGACCACTGTACACAACGCCGTCATACCTCTGGATAAGGAAATTTTGGAGATTAAAGCTCCGCGTCCCAAAGAGAAAATCGTGACCTTCTTAGGTCGTATTACGATGCAAAAAGGGCCGGAGTATTTTGTCGAGGCTGCCGTCAAGGTGCTCAAGAACAATCACAACGTCCGCTTTGTCATGGCCGGCAGCGGCGATATGATGGATGCGATGATCGAATTGGCGGCACGTCGCGGCATCGCCGATCGCTTCCATTTCCCGGGATTCCAAAAGGGCCGTCAGGTGTATGAGATGTTAAGCGCCTCGGATGTGTACATTATGCCCTCCGTATCCGAGCCTTTCGGCATCTCTCCCTTGGAAGCTATGCAAATGGGCGTTCCGTCCATCATCTCCAAGCAGAGCGGCTGTGCCGAAATCCTGCACAACGTCATCAAAACCGATTATTGGGATATAGATGCCATGGCCGATGCCATCAATGCCATAGTCTCGTATCCGTCGATGCACGCATTTCTGCGCGACCAAGGCATCAAGGAAGTGTCCCAAATCACTTGGGACAAAGCCGGGCGCAAAGTGATAGATATTTACCACAAAGTTCTCGGGTGGTAGCCCCGCTCAGGACACCATACATTCACAAGATATAATAACCGGACCACAGCGTCACACCATACATATTATGAAAGCAATTTCGCTGAATTTCGAAATCCATCAGCCTATGCGCCTCAAGCGCTACCGCTTTTTTGACATAGGCAACGATCATTACTATTATGATGACTTCCTCAATGACGACATAATTACCGGACTGGCCAATCGCAGCTACCTTCCGGCAGCACGTGTGCTTTTGGAAATGATGGAGGACAAGAACAACCCATTCAAGTGCTCCATAGCCATAAGCGGTATCGCCATCGAGCAATTCGAGCAGTATGTGCCTGAGATGATAGACGCCCTACGCCGACTGGCAGATACCGGCCGTGTCGAATTTCTGGCTCAGCCCTATGCTCATTCGCTGGCGTCATTGACCGATCACGAAGAATTTGCCGAGCAGGTGAAAGCTCAATGCGACCGTATAGAGGAACTCTTCGGACAACGCCCGATGGTTATGCGCAACACCGAATTCCTGTACAGCGATGACATCGCTCCGCAGGTAGCTGCTATGGGCTTCAAGGGTGTTATCACCGAGGGAGCTAAGCACATCTTGGGCTGGCGTTCGCCCAACTACGTGTACAGCGCCGAAACGGCGCCGAAGCTTAAGGTGCTGATGCGTAATGCCAAACTTTCGGACGATATATGCTTCCGATTTACGGATACCTCATGGGATGCATATCCGCTGACTGCGGACAAGTATATCGATTGGGTGGCTGCCACTCCCGAAGAAGAGCCTATTGTCAACTTGTGCATGAATCTTGATACCTTTGGCGGCCTGCAAAGCGGCGACAGCGGAATCTTCGACTTCCTTAAAGCCTTGCCGCGCTTTGCCGCCGAAAGAGGTGTCACTTTTGCCACGCCTTCCGAGATTGTGCGCAAGATCAAGGCCGTAGCACCCGTGACAATTGTCCATCCTATCAGTGACGCCGATGAGGCACGCGACACCTCCGCATGGCTTGGCAACGAATTGCAGAACGAAGCCTTCCGCAAGTTATACTCCGTGGCCGAGCGTGTTCGCTTGTGCAACGATCGTCGCCTTAAGCAGGACTGGATATATCTGCAGGCCAGCGACCACTTCTATTATATGTCTACAAAGCACCTCGCCGACGGCGCCGTACACTCGCTGTTCTCGCCTTACGAGACCCCGTTTGCGGCATTTACCAACTACATGAATGTCCTTGCCGACTTCATCGTACGTGTCGAGGAGCAGTATCCTATGACCGTGGATAATGAGGAACTGAACTCGCTACTCACCACGATTCGTAATCAAGAGCGCGAAATAGAAATGCTCAATAAGGAAGTGGCCTCTATGCGCAAAAATATCGAGCACTTCAACGAGGAGCACGCCCTGCGCGAACCCGACAAGTTGTCAGCCGCCAACGAAGGTGGCGTCCAAAAGTCGTCCGAAGGAGGCAAAGCCGACAAGGCAACCTCAAAAACATCGAAGACAGTGAAGAAATCTCCCAATAATAAAGCAAAAAAATGATACGTCAATTTCTAACACTTATATGCGCCCTGGCATTTTTGCCTTTGGTTTATGCCGGAACTCCGACATCTGACACCGAAGCAGTATTGAATTGCATATCCACACGTGCCAGTGTACGTCAGTATACGTCGGTCGAGGTCTCGGATGCGACCGTAGATACGCTCCTGCGTGCCGCTATGTGCGCTCCTACGGCTGTCAATCGTCAGCCTTGGGCCTTTGTGGTTGTGCGCGATACGGCGCTTCGTGCGACACTCGCCAAGGCGCTGCCCAATGCCGGAAACAAGTTGACCGGCGCCTCTGTCGCTATCGTCGTATGCGGTGATAGCACACGTATGCTCAAACAGCAACCCGAATTCTGGGTGCAGGACTGCAGCGCAGCTACCGAGAATCTGCTTTTGGCCGCCCATGCGTGCGGACTTGGAGCGGTGTGGTGCGGTTTGTATCCGGATATGGAAAGAACACGGACTGCACGCACGATTTTGGGCCTTGATGAACGGTATGTCCCGCTGTGCATCATCCCTGTGGGCTATCCGGCCGCACCGGTAAATCCCAAGAATAAATATCGTGAGGATGCAATAATTCGTCGCTGATACTGTAGAATAGATTTTTCGAATACTTATATATTTCATATCTAAATTGCCTTATAAAAAACACCTTTGTACTATGGAATTAGGATGGCTTATCGTATTGGCATGTTTTGTCCCATGGGTCAAGGATGCCTATGACAAAAGGACTAACAGCTGAGGCTTAGTAAGCGAAGGCTGTGCCGATGTAGCGGACTTGTCTCGGTGTAAGTGCCATGACAAGTCCGCGCCTTATTATGCGGCTTGCCGCTGTGGAATGTCTGCGTTCCGAGTTGCCGAAAACTCGGGCAAGAATATGCGCAAAAAAAGAGGGACTCCTCGCGGAGTCCCTGTCTTTATTGGTTTCCAATAGGTACAATTTCTAAGGTAAAAAAGATTGTTAGGTTTTGCGATGACAAAGTTATAAAGGCTTGTTCAGCGCACCAAATATATTTATATGTTTTACAACATATTTTCGGAGTGGATGCCCCGCCTTCGTTAATCTCTTGCGATGTAAAATGTTTGTAAACAAGCTGATATAGATGAAATGGCGAGCAAAAGCAAGGATTGGATGAAAGTTAAAATTCGTTAATATTAACTTTTGCCGTCTGTAAAATGTAACAACCGAAGCCCGTCGACATCATAAACGGCGTAGGTAAACTGCGAAAAGCAGTCGCCGAGAATGACCACTCGTGACGTCGCGTCTAAAGGATAATCAAGCGCAATATGTCGGTGTCCGAGGACAAAAAAGTCTATGTCCGGATGCTCTGCATGGTATTCGCGAGCAAAGATGATGAAGCGCTCTTTTTCGGGATTGGGAACGTCAGGGTGTGACATTGGATTGTCGCCTCGGCTGTGGCTTGACCATCGATGTGCAAACGGGATAGTCCAGCGCGGGTGTATCCCCGCATACAGTTTTTGACAAAGACGGTTGCGGAAGAAGGCGCGAAGTATGCGAAAACTGCGGCTGTCGCCGTACAGCGCATCGCCATGCCCCAGGAAGAACTTCTTGCCGTCGATGTCTCGTACCACGTTTCCGTCAATGACCTCCATGCCTATCTGGTCGCGGAGGTAGTCAAAGAGCCAGATGTCGTGATTGCCTATAAACCATACGATTTTGATACCCATATCAGACATGCGTGCCAGTTGGCCGAAAAAGCGGATGAATCCGCGCGGTACTACGGTGCGGTACTCAAACCAATAGTCGAGGATGTCGCCAAGCAGGTACAGTGTCTTACAATCCTTTTCAAAGGACTGTAACATGCGTACCACTCGGGCTTCATGCTCGCGGGCATCGGCGATGTATACGGCGCCCAGGTGCATATCGCTGACAAAATATGTCTTGTCGCGCATCGGTGTTGTGTCTTGGGGTGTAGGCATATCTCGCGTAGTACCTGAGGGTTAAAGAAAGCCCAATTCGAGTTTGGCTTCCTCGCTCATCATATCGCGATTCCACTCGGGCTCGAAGACGATATTGACTTTCACGCTTTTGACGCCCTCGATGCTCTCTAGTTTTTGGCGTGCATCTTCCACGAGGAAGTCGGCGGCCGGGCAGTTGGGCGCGGTCAGTGTCATATCCACTTCGAGGTTGGCGTCATCATCTACGTCTATGCGGTAGATAAGCCCTAAGGAATAGACGTCCACAGGTATTTCCGGGTCGAATACGGTGCGCAGCATACGCACCGCCTCCTGCTGTATTTCTATGCGTTTGTCTTCGGTCATAATCTTTTATTAGCGCTATTTTCTGCAAAGGTACGCAAAAAATACGTGGGCGACAAAGTTCGTGCCTGCGGCATAGCCATGTGGCGCCGCTTCGGACGAGAAAGATGCATAAGTCACGATGATGTGGCGTCGCTTGCGTAGATGCCGAATACGGCTTATGAGAGATGTTGATAACTTTGCAAAAATAGTATGGTGGTAGTACTTACCGCTTTGCTGTAATGATGATGGTTTATGGGGTTGCAGAAGCCGAAAAATATGCTTATTTTTGCCTTCGAAATGCTTGGACGGGCTTACCCGACTCGGCAAGAATATGTCGACGATTGCCTGACAAGAGCTGCTTAGATAATGTATATTTCCAACGACACAAACAACTGACAATATGCCTCCATTCGTACACCTTCATGTGCACAGCCAGTATTCATTGCTTGACGGGCAGGCGCCGGTATCGGCGCTTGTCGACAAGGCGATGAATGACGGTATGCCCGGCATCGCACTCACCGATCACGGCAATATGTACGGCATCAAGGAATTCTTCAATTATGTCAACAAGAAGAATGGTAAGGTGCTCGATAAGGCCAAGGGGGCACTCGATGCAGCACGCGAAAGCGGTGACGAAAAGGCCGTGGCCGATGCCGAAGCCGCTTTGAAACATGCCAAGGAGCATGCCTTCAAGCCTATATTCGGATGTGAGATGTACGTGGCGCAGGAAGACCTGCACACCCATGTGGACAAGCGCGACATAGGACGCCACCTCATTGTGCTGGCCAAAAACGCTACCGGCTACCACAACCTTATTAAGCTTGTGTCGCAGGCTTGGACCGAAGGATTCTATATGCATCCGCGTACGGACAAGCACGAAATAGAGAAACATCACGAAGGTCTGATTATAGCCTCGGCCTGCCTGGGCGGCGAGATTCCGCAGCTGCTTATGCAGGGACGCGACGAAGAAGCTGATGCTGCCGTGGCATGGTGGAAAAACCTGATGGGAGATGACTATTACATCGAGTTGCAACGACATAAGGCCACAGTGGTCAATGCCGCCCATGATACTTACGAAAAACAACGCCAAATCGAGCCCAAACTCATAGCACTGGCTCGTAAGTATAATGTAAAAATCATCGCCACCAACGACGTCCATTTTGTCAATGAGGACGATGCCGAAGCCCATGACCGCCTGATATGCTTGTCGACCAACAAGTTCGTGACAGATCAGGACCGTATGCACTACACTAAACAGGAATGGCTCAAGACTTCGGCCGAGATGCAGGCGTTGTTTGCCGATATTCCCGAGGCACTTGAGACTCCGTCTGCTATTCTGGATAAGGTGGAGACGTATACGATTGATCATCCGCCGATTATGCCCAACTTCGCTATCCCGGAGAGCTTCGGAACCGAGGCCGAGTATCGTCAACGTATCACCGAACAGGAACTGTTCGATGAGTTTACGCGCGACGAAAACGGCAATGTAGTGCTGTCGCAGGAGGAAGCTGAGAAAAAAATCAAGAAGTTGGGTGGTTACGAAAAACTATACCGCATAAAGTTCGAAGCGGATTATTTGGCCAAACTCGCTTACGAAGGCGCCGAGCGCCGTTACGGGTCGCCGCTGAGCCCCGAGCTTAAGGAACGCATAAAATTCGAGCTGCACATTATGAAGACCATGGGTTTTCCGGGCTACTTCCTTATAGTGCAGGACTTTATCAATGCCGCCCGCAATCAATTGGGCGTCAGTGTCGGCCCCGGACGTGGTTCGGCGGCCGGGTCATGCGTGGCTTACTGTCTGGGTATCACGCAAATTGACCCCATCAAGTATGACTTGCTGTTCGAGCGTTTCCTCAATCCGGACCGTATCTCACTGCCCGATATTGACATCGACTTCGATGATGACGGTCGTGCAGATGTATTGCGCTATGTAACACAGAAATACGGCGAGGAAAAGGTGGCACATATCATCACCTACAGCACCATGGCCGCCAAGATGGCCATCAAGGATGTAGCGCGTGTCGAGCAGTTGCCGCTGAGCGAGAGCAACCGACTGACCAAGCTTATACCCAAGCATATGCCCGAGCGCAACGGCAAGGAACTGAAGCCCACGCTGAGCAATTGCTACGACTATGTACCCGAATTCAAGCCCGAAATCACATCTTCCAATCCGCTTGTGCGCGAGACGCTCAACTACGCTCGCGCCCTTGAAGGTAATGTCCGTAATACGGGCGTGCATGCCTGCGGCGTTATCATTTGTCGTGATGACATCACCGATTGGGTGCCGGTATCTACGGCCAATGATAAGGAAGAAGGCAAGTTACTGGTTACCCAGTATGAGGGCCGCGTCATCGAGGAAACCGGACTTATCAAGATGGACTTCCTCGGTCTTAAGACTCTGTCAATACTCAAGGAGGCCGTGGCCAATATCAAGCAGACGCATGGTGTAGACATCGATTTGGACAATATACCCATAGACGACCCCAAGACATACAAATTGTATTGCGAAGGGCGCACCATCGGTACATTCCAATTCGAGTCGGCCGGTATGCAAAAATATCTGCGCGAATTGCAACCTTCGACATTCGAAGACCTCATAGCCATGAACGCCTTGTATCGCCCGGGGCCTATGCAGTATATCCCCGACTTTATCAAACGCAAACATGGCGAGTCGCCCATAGAGTACGCCATCCCGGAGATGGAAACGTATCTCAAGGACACATACGGCGTCACTGTATATCAGGAGCAAGTCATGCTTCTGTCGCGACTGTTGGCGGGATTCACGCGCGGCGAGAGCGATACCCTGCGTAAGGCTATGGGTAAGAAACTCATCGATAAGATGAACCACCTCAAGGGCAAATTTATGTCCGGAGGGCAAGAGCGCGGACACGACCCAAAGGTCCTTGAAAAAATCTGGAAAGACTGGGAGGCATTCGCATCGTATGCCTTCAATAAGAGCCACGCCACGTGCTACAGTTGGGTGGCTTATCAGACGGCATATCTTAAAGCTAACTATCCCAGCGAGTATATGGCCGCGGTGCTGTCGCGAAACCTTAACGACATCACCAAACTCTCCGGATTTATGGACGAGTGCAAAAATATGCGTATACAGGTTCTCGGACCCGATGTCAATGAATCATACAGCCGCTTCGGTGTCAATGCCAAGGGCGACATACGCTTTGGACTAAGCGCCATCAAAGGCGTGGGCGAGGGCGTGGTCGAAGGCATACTCAAGGCGCGTGGCGACAAACCTTTCGAGAATATTTATGATTTTGTGGAGCGTGTGCCCGCCGGGACGCTCAACCGCCGCACCTTCGAGAATCTTGCATTGGCCGGAGCCTTTGACTGCTTCTCGCAGGACGTCAAGCGTGAAGACTTCTTCGAGGCCAATCCTCGCGGTGATACATTGGCCGATATCCTCATACGCTATGGCCAGAAGTATCAAGCCAACAACAACGACTGTCAAGGCTCACTCTTTGACTTTGGCGGCGATGAAAGTTTGGAATTTGCTCGACAGGCACGTCCCCAAATCAAGCCTGCAATGCAATGGCCGGATGTGCTGCGTCTCGAAAAAGAAAAAGACCTCGTGGGTATGTATCTGTCCGCCCATCCTCTGGATCCATACTATATGGAAGTGGTCTATGGTACCAACTGCTCGATAAAGGAATTTGGAGAAATGGTGCCTACGGAGGGTGCCGAGGTGTCCTTTGCCGGAATTGTCATAGCGGGCGATGTCCGCATATCCAAAAACGGCAATCCTTACACTGTCATGAAAATTGAGGACTATAGCGGCAGCACCGAGCTACGCCTCTTTGGAAAGAAACACATCGAATTCGGCAACTTCGGAAAGCCCGGTACGCCGATACTGATACGCGGCGGCTTTGCACGTCGCATCAAGGGCGATGTCGAATTCGAAGTAGGGGCGATGCAGCTTCTCTCCGAAGTAAAGGGCAAGCTTGTCAGCGGCATCACCATCAAGGTGACACCCGAAGAAGCCGAGAACGCGCTTTCGGCGCTACTGTCCACTCGCTTGGCCAAACCCGGCGAACACGAAAATACGGGAAGCCTCCGCCTCTACCTCTATGACCCGGCGACAGGTCGAGGCACATCACTCTCATCATCGCGCCGGTTGCGCCTCGACCGCAAATTGTTCAATGACCTCAAGGATGCCAATATCGATTTTGAGGTTAACCACGTATGACGGATATTCGAAACACAAATACTTAAAACATATAATAAAGCATTATGGCAACCACATTTACAGACCAAAACATCCAAGAAGTCATCGCCTCGGGAAGCCCCGTGATGGTAGATTTCTGGGCAACGTGGTGCGGACCTTGCCGCGCTATGGCCCCGCTCATTGACCAACTTGCAGAGGAATACGAAGGTCGGGTAGTGATAGGCAGCTACAACCTTGACGACGAGAATGATTTCGCCGCCGAGAACCGCATAATGTCGCTTCCGACAATACTCTTCTTCAAGGACGGCAAGAAAACGCCTATACGTCTTGCCGGTTCGCAATCACGTGAGACGCTTGTCGAAAAAATCGAGGAGCTTCTGGCTCTCTGATATCCATAAATCATCTAAAATCAACAGATACACACAATGCAAGACAACAATGTAAAAGTCGCTCCCGGTATGTATGTCGAGCTGGGATACGACCTCTATGAGATAGCTCCCGACGGCACTCAAGTGACCGTCCATCAGACTGATGCAGCCGACCCCGAACGCATCATCTTCGGCGTTACCGAAGGTGTGCTTGAACCACTTGAGAAAGCTCTTGACGGCTTGAAGGCCGGCGAGACTTTTGACGTTACGGTATCCAGCGACAAGGCCTTCGGCCCTTACGACAAAGAAAAAGTCATAGACCTCGACCGCGAAATATTCGTAGTAGACGGCAAATTTGACAGCGAGACAGTCAAAGTCGGCGCTGCCGTACCCATGATGACCTCCGAAGGATACCGTATTATGGGACGTGTCCTCAATATCAGCGGCGACAAAGTCACTATGGACTTCAATCACCCTCTGGCCGGCCGTGACGTACGTTTCTGCGGCAAGGTACTCACCGTGCGCCCCGCCACCGAGGAGGAACTCCACCCGGTACACCACGGCTGCGGCTGTGGCTGTGACCACGGACACGACGACTGCGGCTGCGGTGATGACCATTGCGGCTGCGGCGATAGCTGCGATTGCGACCACGAAGGTCATGGCGGCCCCGGCAGCAGCTGCGACTGCGGCTCCTGCCGCTGATTTCGAGACGCCTTTGGGTATCGGTTTCGTTGCCCATAGCAGTCGTTTTCGGCGTAATTTGCGTAATTTCTCGCATCCTGATAGTACTTTACGCAGAATGATGACGCATTCTGCGTAGTAAGAAATTCGATAGAAAATACAGTAAATCTGCATTTTCTATCGAATTTCTTATTGTCTTTGTGTTATGAAACGAGGAGATAACTAGAAAGTAAAATTCTATAATTTTATCGGGCGTTATAATGTCTGACGGTATTTGCATCATTAGACTTTGATGGCTATAAGTATTATATAGAGGCAAATTTGAGCCTTTGAAGTCGAATGGCATTCAGATTGATGTGCGAATAGTTGAAAATCCACACTAGATATCCTTATGCTTTTGTGAAGACACCCCCACAAGTAAGGACGATTGCGCGATATCTGTTTCGGACGGCGTGAGGAGATTGGTGGCCGCAATCGGGAAAGGCGAAAAGCGTGAGGGAAATGGTGGCAATCATCGGGCTTAAAGACCGGAAGAATTTCGTGGAGTACTCTCTTGCTCCGGCAATTCGTGCCGATTTGGTGCAAATGAAGTTCCCCGGTACGCCACGGCATCCTCGGCAGCGGTATTTGCTGACCGGTAAGGGCCTTGTACTGTATGAAGAAATCCCTAAATGCTGATGAGACTATAGCAGGCAGGGGCTTGGTTAGTGAAGTTCGGCGCGGATGACGGCATTGCGCAGGCGGCGCAGGGTGGGTAAGGCTTTGGCTACGGAGCTTTCGAGGGCGCGTATCTCGGCTGCAACGTTGCGGTCGCCGTCGGCGTAGCGCTGTCGTAGATGGTCGAGCTGTCGGCGATAAGCCTGGTCAAGGTTGTACTGCTGAAGGTATTGCGACATCAATTCGCGGGCCTCGGGGCTGCGGAAGTCACTGAGCCGGTAGTATACGGCTCGCCCTTCGATGGCGAAGGGGTAGGGCAACGCATCGGTCGTGCGTGTGTCCTTTGTGCCGGCGTCTATGGCGGCGGCACGTGCCTTGATTTGCTCTCGGATGGCAGCGGCGTCCGTGGAGGCATCTCGTGTGGCGGCTATATCGGTGACGAAGGCGCGGTCGGCCAGGTCTTCGCACTCGGGGTCGAGGTTGTGGCGCGTGGCGTTGGTGAGATATGTGTACACGGTGATGCTGTCGCTGTCAAGGCTGTTGCGATCCGTGGCCCACCATCCTATGCCGTTGTCCGTGTC
>CAKTOT010000014.1 GCA_934590135.1 uncultured Muribaculaceae bacterium | reverse complement strand
TCCGTTGACGGCAGCGGCCATACCCTCTATGGTGCCGAGCACGCTTTGCAATGCCTCGACCAGGGTGGCGCCCACGGGCACATTATACGATTTGCTGTTGATGATAATGGTCATATTTGTATGGAGTTTTATTGTAAAAGAACGGCACTTAGGGCCTTTAAGGAACTTAATGTCTTTGGAACTTAATGTCTTTAATGTCTTTAATGTCCTTAAAAACCTTCTATCGGTGAATTCCAAATCAGTAGCGCCGGGCCGTGGCCATGGCCGAAGCGGTAATCGGCACCGGCGCGCAAGGCCTCGGTGAGCCGAGCCTTGGCGCCGGCGACAGCATCTTCCAAGGTATAGCCTCGCGAAAGATATGCCGCTATGGCAGAGGACAGCGTACAGCCGGTGCCATGTGTATTGGGCGTATGCACTACCGGACCTTCGAATACTCGCGCCGGAACATCGGCAGACTGCACCAAGATGTCCACCGTGTGCTCCACGTCCGACTTTGCAGTATGTGTCGATGTTGTGGGTGTTATACCTTGTTCTTTATCGATAGCTTGCATAGATAGGTCTGAGACAAGGTGCCCGCCCTTAAGGAGTACGGCTCGGCAGCCGTAGCGACGAATGATAGCACGCGCGGCAGACTCCATATCGGCTCGCGTCGCTATATCCATTCCGGTGAGCATACTTGCCTCGGGGATATTGGGCGTCACGACTGTCGCCATCGGGAAAAGTCGACGAACCATCTCGGCGGCGGCACTGTCATCACTGAGGCGGTCGCCACTGGTGGCTACGGCCACCGGATCAAGCACCACCGGGCCGGCGTAACGCCGAGCCAGCACCTCGGCTATAGCGACGGCAGTGGCACCATCGGGAACCATGCCTATTTTGACTGCATCGGGGCGCACGTCATCAAAGACGGCTTCAAGCTGGGCTCGCACCGACTCGGCTCCGACATTCAGGTAGGAGCGTACACCTACGGTGTTTTGGGAGGTGACGGCCGTAATCGCGGTCATAGTAAAGACCCCTAAGGCCATACACGCCTTGATGTCGGCTTGGATGCCGGCACCTCCTATACTATCACTACCGGCCACAGTGAGCACCGTAGGGCGTTGGCGACCGTCTTTGCACGCATATATGTCGCACGGCGTTGCACCTTGGGCGCAACATCCGTCGAATGATGAAATATGGTTGTCTGTATCTTGCATAGAGCCTATTTGTTGCACACGTGTTCTCGAAACAAATTCCGGTAACGGAACATATCCGTTCCGACAAATACACAAGGGGCTGTGCACTTTGGCTCGTACGTCGTTCATACTCCCCGGACGGCATTATCCGTCGACAGGTTATGAGGGTATCATCTCAGCCGAACCTCAAGGCTCAGCACCCCTGATGGCGCAAAGTTACGAAATCTATTTGAATTCGCGAAAGAAAAAATGTCTCGTACCATACGATGCATCACAATCCGAATTGAAAAAAAATCAGTAATTTTGCATTCGTACATAACAATACAGATAAGCACATACAATGATTGGGACTACCAAACATATTGTGTACGGCGCATTGGAGCCATACACGCCGCAAGAGCCTATGCGCAAGCTCATTGCCGAGAACAATCTGCTTCTGATGGCGCTGAGCCGTTTTGAAATAGCACTCGGGTTCGGCACAAAGACAGTGGCACAAGTATGCGCCGACAACGGCGTGGATACCTCGACTTTCCTCGCCGTGGCCAATTTTCTGAGCGAAAGGCCTTACGAACGCTTTGTCGTATCTTTGCCATCGCTGGTGAAGTACCTGAAAAATGCGCACACCTATTTCCTGGACTTCATACTGCCGGAGATACGGCGCAAACTCATAGCATCCATAGACTGCTCGGATCCGGCCAACGTGGGCTTCCTGATATTGCGCTTCTACGACGGATATGTCGAGGAAGTTCGCCGACACATGGAGTACGAAAACAGCCATGTATTCGATTATGTAGACCACCTCATAGAGGGCATCAACACCGGCGGATACCATATCTCCGACTTCGAACATGTCCACCGCCCCATAGCGTCCAAACTTAACGAGCTCAAGGACATCTTTATATGTCATTATGCCGGTAGCGGCGCTCGCGTAGATTCGCTTAATTCGGCACTCTTTGACATCATCACATGCGAGCAAGACCTATTGGGTCACTGCGCTGTCGAGGATTGCATATTTGTCCCGGCGGTGCAGGCTCTGGAGCAGGAAGTGGCGATGCGAACCTCGCCGACAAGCGCAGCCAAAACCGAATCGCCGATGCCCACCGGCGATATTCTCACCGAACGCGAGAAAGATGTCGTGCGCTGCGTCACTCGCGGAATGTCCAACAAGGAGATTGCAGACAAATTGTGCCTATCGGTGCACACCGTGACCACTCATCGCCGCAATATCAACAACAAATTGCAGATACACTCAACGGCGGCATTGGCCATCTTCGCCATACTCAATAAACTCATTGACTTGTCCGAAGTACAAGTCTGACACCTCCGAACCATTCATCGCAATAGAACGTTAAAGCAATAACTACTACAGCCAAAAGAACTCTTACAGCACGGCCATACGGCTACACTGTTTTCCAAATCACAACTACTTTATAATCTCAATAGGACGCTGATCTTATGACCGAATTTTTGACGCAAAACCACCTCGCGGGATTGGCCGTAGGCCTTGCCACATTCCTTATTATAGGATTGTTTCATCCGTTAGTAATCAAAGGTGAGTACTACATAGGCCGCAAAATACGCTGGTGGTTTCTATGCGCAGGCATCATTCTGCTCGCCTTATGCATCTACGTAGACGACATCATCGCATCCATACTCTTGGGTGTGACGGCATTCAGCTGTCTATGGAGCATACACGAAGTCAACGAGCAGGTCGAACGCGTACGTCGCGGATGGTTTCCGGCCAATCCCCGCCGAGCCGCTCAAGCCAATGACACATCCGAGCCCAAGAAGTCCGAGCCTAAGACACATAAAGAATGAGAATCTTACGCCGATATTGGCCCAGCGCAGTGACCGTGGCCGTTGTATTATGGCTGACCTTGGCGCCTCAACCATTGCCCGACTTGGACGTACCTTCTTTTGAGGGCCTGGACAAAGTGGTGCACGCGATAATGATGGGCGGCCTGACCGGCGCCCTGATGTTTGACCGGCGCCGTTGCGGTCGATGGAATTTGCGCAAAAGCGACGCCGGAAGTCAGCACAAGCTGACCCCCGGCGTAGTATTTGTTATTTGTCTGTGTGTAGCCGTATTCTCGGCTGTGGACGAATGGGCGCAAGGCGCCTTGGACATCGGTCGCAGTTCAGATGCTTACGACCTTATAGCCGACGTGGTCGGCATTGTTGCAGCCGGATTGACAGGCCCTACCATTATCAATTCGTTGCTTGGAGTGCGGCGCGCACATCGGCCTTGAGCTCATCGTCCTGCTTGTCGCGAGACAATATTTTCCCGTCCGGCCCGAAGAGTATTATACATGGTATACCTGAAATGCCGTAGACATCAGTAGGTATAGTTTGGCCGTTAAGCCAGCATTCCCACGGCAAATCGTGGTCTTTGATTGCTTTGCGGGTGTTGTCCGGCTCGTCCCATACAGCCACTCCGAGTACACGCAGACCCTTATCTTTGAACTCGTTATACAAATCCTTGATTACTGCAGTCTGACGTATGCACGGTCCACACCAACTGGCCCAAAAGTCAACCAGAACATATTGGCCTCGTCCCACGACATCGCTCAAGCGATGAGTGACACCATCATACGATATTTCGAAATCGCGGAACATTCCGCCCGGTTGAGTCTCGGCCTTGGCACGATTGGCGTCAAGAAGTTTGCGCACACGCTTGTACTGCTTCATCGAAGGGTGCTGCTCTACCAAAGCCTCGACCTCGGAAGGTTTCATTTCGTAAGCCTGATCGAGGAACAACGAATAGCCGATAACATTATCTATATTGGCACGCATCACCGAGTCTATATAAGCCGTAGCTTCTTTATAGATGTTCATCTGCTCGTCCTCGTCCTTGGCTGCACGTAGACGCCGGCTTGCATCTTGTATGTATTCAGTTATTTTGGCATTTTTGATATTGAGCGGCGTCTGTATTGTCTGACCGCGACGATAAGTGTAAGTACCCTCCTCTAGTATAAACTGACCGCGACGATTACCGTCCACGATGACACGTGCAAGTATCGGTGCATCCACGCGACCGCAGAAGACGGCAGTAGTGTCTTCGACCGATACGCTATCGATGTTGGCACCGGTGTCGTAATTGACCAGATAGGCCATAGCGCCCTCATCGTCCGCGCCTAAGGGGACGGTCACTTTGTATTCGCCGGCGTATACGGTTGTGGCTGCTGCCAAGGCCGTCATCGCCAAAAAAAGTGCATTCTTCATTATCTTTTTGTTCTTTAATGTGTTATGTACATATATCGCAGGCCCTAAAGAGGGCTTCGACAGCAAAGTTACACTTTTTTCAGAAAAAACAGCTTCCAAAATGCTTGCAAATATGCGGCTATTTTGTAAATTTGCATTCGACGCTCTCTCCCAAGCACCCAATAATCCATATACTTAGGACCATGGACAAAAATTTAACCTCGCTCAACGCCTACATCCAACAAGCTATACGCGACAATTGGGAAGGGTTGGCACTCACCGATTTCAACGGCACATCGCTGCAATATCGCGCAGTGGCGCGTAAGATTGCCAAGTTGCACATACTTTTCGAGAACGCCGGCATACGCCGCGGCGACAAAATTGCCTTCTGCGGGCGCAATAGCAGCCAATGGGCTACGGCCGTCCTGGCCACACTGACATACGGAGCTATCGCCGTGCCCATACTCAACGACTTCAAGGCCGACACGATACAGCATCTGGTCAACCACTCGGAGGCCCGGTTGCTCTTCATAGGACAAAACAACTGGGAGAATATCGATGCCGATGCTATGCCCGCCATACAAGCCATTTTCTTGATAGACGACTACTCGTTGCTCATATCGCGGGACGAACGCATCACCGAGGCACGCCGACATCTCAACGAACTCTTCGGGCACAAGTATCCCGAACGCTTCACGCCCGATGACGTCGTATACGAGCCGCGCGACCCTGATGACGTAATTTTTATCAATTACACCTCGGGGTCAATGGGCTTCTCAAAGGGCGTAATGATTACCGAACGCAATATGTGGTCCAACATCCAGTACACGTTGGATCACCTGGAATTTCTGCTGCCGGGCGACCCGCTGGTGAGTATGTTGCCGCTGGCGCATATGTTTGGAATGATGGTCGAATTTCTGCATCCCTTTGTCAAGGGCTGCCACATATACTTCCTGACACGCACCCCGTCACCGCGCATCATTATGGATGCCTTCGCCAAGGTCAAGCCCAAACTGATAGTGGCCGTGCCGCTGATCATCGAAAAGATCATCAAAACGCGCGTATTCCCGCTGCTGGAGAAGCCGATGATGAAGCTGATGTTAAAAATGCCTTTTGTAGACGATGTGCTGCTGGGCAAAATCAAAGATAAACTCACACAAACATTCGGCGGAAACCTTCACGAAATGATTATCGGCGGAGCCGGCCTTAATAAGGACGTGGAGACATTCTTGCGCCGTATACACTTCCCGTTTACAGTAGGTTACGGAATGACCGAGTGCGCCCCGCTGATTGCTTACGCACCATGGCAAGAATCACGGCCTCAGTCCTGCGGACGCATTGTCGACCGTATGGAGATGCGTGTCGACTCGCCCGATCCGGCCGAAGTGCCCGGAGTGCTGTGGGTGCGCGGCGCCAACGTCATGAAAGGATACTACAACAATCCCGAGGCCACAGAAGCCGTTATGCGCGACGGATGGATGAACACCGGAGACATCTGCACTGTAGATGCCGACGGATACATATATATACGCGGACGCGACAAAAATATGATCCTCGGTCCCAGCGGCCAAAACATCTACCCCGAGGAAATAGAGCAACGTCTAAGCAATATGCCCTACGTCTGCGAATGTCTTGTGGTGGACAGCGGCGGAGGACGCCTGCAAGCCCTGATATACCCCGACATCGAAAATGCGACACAACAGGGTATGACTATGCCGCAGATCGAAGAACTTATGCGACAAAATGTCGAACAGCTCAACCACGACCTGCCGGCATACAGTCGCATATCGGACACCTCGATAATGTACGAGGAATTCGAGAAGACCCCCAAGCGCTCCATCAAGCGCTACCTATATCAGCGCAACTGACCCGTCAGGCGGCGAAGCATACATTGCTCCACGCCGCCTGACCACTTTAAGCGCCTAATCTTCTAAATGCTATAGGCAACCTCGAAATCCTACACAGAGGCGTCTTGCGTCACAAAGCACTTAAAGATTATAGTCACCTTAGAGCATCTCCATTCTCCTCAAAAACCGAACTCCCTCAATAGCATTATATGGCACAACAACAATTTGCTTCAAAGATAGGATTAGTGGCCGCTACAGTAGGCTCGGCAGTAGGGCTGGGTACGGTGTGGCGTTTCCCGGCCGAAACTCAGGCCGGCGGAGGCGCTGCATTCCTATTGATATACGTATTATGTGTACTGCTGCTTGGCATCCCGGTGATGCTGGCCGAATTTGCTATGGGTCGCGCCGGCGGCAGCGATGCCATCGGCTCATACAAAGCTCTGTCCCCTCGCGGCAAATGGTATTTAGGAGGAATGCTGGCCATAATCGCGGCTACGCTTATTATGGTTTTCTATATGGTCGTAGGCGGATGGACACTTGAGTATCTGCTCAACTCGATTACCGGCGACCTATACAGCAACTTGCAATTGCATGACAATGCCAACGATGCCTTTACCGAAGTTATGCGCAACTATGTCTACGCAGATTTTATGCCCGTAGTTAATGCCGTGTTGATGGTGGGACTCAATATTGCCGTGCTACTCGGCGGAGTGCAAAAAGGCATAGAGCGTCTTTCGACTATCACTATGCCCATACTATTTGTGCTGTTGGCCATATTTTGCGGCTATACACTGACGCTTGACGGGGCATGCAACGGCGTCGAATTTTTCTTATCGCCGGATTTTTCAAAGATAACGCCCTCGGTTGTCATCAGCGCGATGGGTCAGGCCTTCTTCTCTTTGAGTTTGGGAATGGGCATTCTGGTGACCTATGCCTCATATTTCCCGAAAGACACCAATCTGACACGCACTTCGGCAACTGTGTGCATCAGCACATTGCTGGTGGCCATACTTATGGGATTGATAATCTTCCCGGCACTGACTTCATTCGGCTTGTCCGATAGAGACGTATCAGGTACCACCTTGGTATTTGTCACACTCCCCGAAGTGTTCACTCACATGCCCGGCACACAGTTGTGGAGCACGGCATTCTTTGCACTACTACTGATAGCCGCGCTTACCTCCACGGTATCAATTGCCGAAGTACCTATAGCATACATACAGCGGCGTTTCAACGCCAAACGCGCTACTGCCGTACTGGTGACTCTAATGCCCACGGCCGTATGCTCCGCGATATGCGCCATGTCTTTTGGCTCGCTATCCTGGATTAAGATTATGGGACAGAGTATCTTCGACTTTTTGGACGGCATCACATCCGACATAATGCTGCCAATAGTTGCGCTGATTACCTGTATATATATGGGATGGTTTGCGCCTAAAGGATTGATGCGAGACCAGTTGGGCTATGGTCCAGCAAAGCGTTCATTAATGGCCTCGTTTGTAATCTTTGCCATACGCGTCATCGCCCCGGCCTGCATAGTCATCATCCTTGTATCCAACCTCCTGAGCAAATAAGTCCATCCACCTGCATATATAAGAACCTCATTACCAAACACACCTGATCCTATCTTCCGTTACAAGTCCCTCCTTCCGTAGATATTGATGATTCGGCAGAATCACAAATATCGGCCATAGCACATATTACAATATATACGGATTTTAGGCGCAAGATTTAAAGCATTTCATCCGCATTTCACGCACTTTTTCGCACAAGTACACAAGACAATCAATGTATTTTACGCTCGAATTCATAGAAGAAACTTACCATAAGTTCAACCTTCAAATCTTCGGCGGCCGCTTGCCCGAGGTCCCGTTTCGACTGAGCACGGCACGCACCTTCGTAGGCAAATGCTCGCCACGTAATGGCAGTGTGCACCGACAAGGGCGACATACCGACGATGACTTCTACCTCTGTTTCAGCACCGCGCACAATCTCACGCTCCCCCAAGCCGAAGACACTGTCATACACGAGATGATACATCTTTTTATCAACCTGCACAATTTGGCCGATTCTTCGCATCATGGGTCCTTGTTCCGTGCGATTATGGGTAGCATCAACGCCGCACACAAACGCAATATCACAATATCCTACAACCCTACAGCCAACGACAACGGCAATAGCAGCAACAATAACAATAGTAGCCACAGCAACCAAGGTGGTAAAGGTGGTAAAGGTGGTAAAGCCGGAACAAGCGACGGAAAAGACTCCGCATCAAGTCCGAAGGGGTCGACTCCAAACACGACCCGAAGATGTATGATTGCCGTAATGCACGACGCCAAAGGCTGGGGATTCAAGCTGTTGCCACGTACTTATGCCGGAATAACCCGTTATTACAACGGCGTAAAACACGCCATAACCGATTTCGAATTATACTACGCCGTGGTGGATGCCGAGTTTGCGGCCTACCCGGTGTCCTCCGCCCTGAAAATCTATCGTCTTGACCGCCCCCGAATTTTCAGCCATCTAATCACCGCCATCCCATACGAAATTACGGCCAATGCAATACGGCCTAAGAGTTGACGTCATTCGCCCGCGCCATCGCTAAGAGCATCCATAGCACCCTGCGAACAAGCACAATGAGCTTATAGCATAGTGGTATTTCATAGAAATCATACCCATAGCCCTCTGCAAACAAGCACAATAGCCAATTGAATCGGTGCGCTGCACCCTCATCGTGCGCTGTCGCGCATTCTCCGACGACCCATACCGATATTACGGACATACGCGGCCGAATCAGACCAATCGTGTGGCACGACTTTTGCAAGAATGATGATATATTCGTACCTTTGTAGTGTCCAAATGGCCTTATGGTCACAGGCACACAATTTCGAAAACACACTGAAAAAACAACAACACAAGACATATATCAAAAGACTATGGCAAAGAAAGCATTATTGGTTATTTTGGACGGCTGGGGCATCGGTCCTCACGACAAAAGCAACGCTATATACGAAACACCCAAGCCTTATTGGGACAGTCTAATTCAGAAATATCCCCATTCCGAGCTTCAGGCTTCGGGCGAAAACGTCGGACTGCCTGACGGACAGATGGGTAACAGCGAGGTGGGACACCTCAACATCGGTGCCGGGCGCATCGTCTACCAAGACCTGGTAAAAATCAACCGCGCTATCGCCGACGGCTCCATTCTGGACAATCCCGAAATCAAGAGCGCTTATTCCTACGCCAAGCAGACCGGACACGCCCTGCACCTTATGGGCCTCACCAGCACCGGTGGCGTACACTCATCGCTGAACCACATTTTGGCACTATGCGACATCGCCAAGGAATACGGCATCGAAAAGGCATACCTGCACTGCTTTATGGACGGACGTGACACCGACCCCCGTTCCGGCATATCTTATATCAAGACCATTCAGGAACATTGCGCCGACGGCCCCGTAAAGATTGCCAGCATCATCGGTCGTTTCTACGCTATGGATCGAGACAAACGCTGGAACCGCGTCAAAGAAGCCTACGACCTGCTGATAGAAGGTACGGGCACACAAGCCACCGATATGGTCAAGGCCATGCAGGACAGCTATGATGCCGAAGTCACCGACGAATTCATCAAGCCTATCAACAACAGCAGCGTTGACGGCACCATCAAAGAAGGCGATGTAGTCATATTCTTCAACTATCGTAATGACCGCGCGAAGGAACTCACCACCGTACTCACCCAGCAGGATATGCCCGAACAGGGCATGCACACCATTGCCGGACTTCAGTACTACTGCATGACCCCCTATGATGCATCCTTCAAGGGTGTACACATCATCTTTGACAAAAAAGATGTGCCCGACACATTGGCCGAATATCTCTCCAAACACGGCAAGAAACAATTGCACATTGCCGAGACAGAGAAATACGCACACGTCACATTCTTCTTTAACGGCGGACGCGAACAGCCCTTCGATGGCGAAGACCGCATCCTGGTGCCATCGCCCAAAGTTGCCACCTATGACCTCAAGCCGGAGATGAGCGCTCCGGAAGTGAGCGAAAAGCTCGTAGCGGCCATCAATACATGCAAGTACGACTTCATCGTCGTCAACTTTGCCAATGGTGATATGGTCGGCCACACCGGTGTATACACCGCAATACAGAAAGCCGTAGAGACTATCGACAAGTGCCTGCATGACGTCATCGAAGCCGCCAAAGCCAACGACTACGAAGCCATCATCATAGCCGATCACGGCAACGCCGACCATGCAATCAACGCCGACGGCACTCCCAATACGGCACACTCTCTCAACCCCGTGCCCTTTGTATACGTCACCGCCGACACCAAAGCCAAGGTCAAGGACGGCATATTGGCTGACGTAGCTCCCAGCATCCTTCATATTATGGGTCTGGCTCAGCCGGCCGATATGACAGGTCACGACCTTATAAGCGAATGATCACGCGACAGCGCAAACGACTTGTCGCGACACTCATCATAGTGCTTGCCGTAGCCGCTATAATTGCGGTTACGGCAAAGCTATGTACGAGCGGAGGCACACGTGACGACCGTGACAGCATCCCACCCACCCCGCAGCAAATACTGGCTCAACCGCCACATTACGACGAACGCACGCTTGACGATTACGCCGCCGCCGTGCGTCTGGGACGTACAGACTTCGATGACAACGCTTTGGCTCGTATGATTATGCTATGCCAAGCGTCCATTGACAGACTGGGGAATATGGTAGATGTACTCGTAGCCAACCAAGACCCCGCCGACAGCTATAATACGCTCAAAGAATTAGGCGAAACGACATGGGTACGCGATACGGCACTGCTACTACACTTTCTGCGTACGGCTACCCATAATCAAGATATAATCAATCGTCTGGGACAGCTGTCATCGGCATGTATGCACATCAATACCAACGTACACGAAATATACCAAAACCAGCTCGGAGGCAACGACTTGCATATCACCCTGCCAATATAAAATCGGCCATACTCGCCACAATAGCCAATCCAAGATGCGATACAAATTCATAAGCCGCGAACACAACAGTCGCCTCATCCTAATATACGCCGGATGGGGTATGGATTGGCGCGTCTTCCGCCATATACGCAGGCACGGCTACGATATCCTCGTTATATGGGATTATAGTCAGCTCACCTTTGACTGGTCAGTGGTGGCATCCTACGATGAAATATGCCTCGTGGCATGGTCTATGGGCGTATTTGCAGCATCTGTGACCATACACGAGATTTTGCCACGCATAACCAAATCCATAGCCGTCTGCGGTACTCCAGACCCCATAAACAATACACTCGGTATCCCGGTCGAAATATACCACGGCACTGCCGAAGGTCTCAATGCCGGTAATCTGCGTAAATTTCACCGCCGTATGTGCTTGGACGCCGAACACTATGCCGCCTTTCGCGAAGTGGCTCCGAGGCGAGACATTGTCTCGCTACGCGACGAACTCTATGCACTGGAGACACATACAATATTCCATGCGCCGCAAGTATGTTGCTGGGATATGGCAATCATAGGACGTCACGACCGCATATTTCCGCCCACCAATCAAGTGCGTGCATGGCGAGACAAAGCGCCCACAATAATTACCGAAGACGCCCACCTGCCCGATATGCAATCCGTTATTGATGAGTATATCGTAGACAAGGATACTATGGCAATGCGCTTTGCCTCGGCTATTGATACTTATAATAAAGCATCGGCACAAGTGCAACAAAAAATTGCGCAGGCACTATATAAAGTACTCAAAAGTGCCGCCAATGTAGAAGGCCTATGCGGCGACATTCTCGAAATAGGTTGCGGCACCGGCGCACTCACGCGCCTATATACCGGCGAATGTGCTCCGGCATCGCGCATCGAGCTATGGGACATCGCTCATACTGACGCTGCCGGCATTTACGATAAAGCCATTTCGCGCTGCTGTGACGCCGAAGTGGCCATACGTCGCCGTCAGCCACGCTCGGCATACTACATTCTGTCGTCTTCCACCATACAATGGTTCAATTCGCCCAAATCGTTTCTCGAACAATGTGCACGAGTCCTACTCCCCGGTGGATACATTGCATTTTCCACTTTTGTGCAAGGCAATCTCCCGGAGTTACTCGAAGCGTGCCCGCAATTGGATCGTCATCTTCCTACAGCCGATGAATGGCGTGCTATGCTTCCGCCGACACTCGAGCCCTTGGTATGCCAACCCTCGGTGGTTACCATAACTATGGACAGCACACGAGATATTCTTGAGCATCTACGCCGTACGGGCGTAAACGCATTGGCCCACGGCACAGACGCCGTAGCTATGGCACGGCGCATACTGCGCCAATATCCGCATAACGAAAACGGTAGCTGCACTCTCACTTATTACCCCCTGATTATCATTGCACGCAAAATCGACCCGACGATTTAGAATACGGGGGTGGGAGCCAATGTTTCGTGACTTTACGGAATTTCGGCTTGAGCCGGAAATTCCTATATGCTACTATATTATTTTAGAGCTCTAAGGATATTGGTATTCTTAGAAACCATAATCTATATCAGCGCCAACGAGCTCAGCCTTGGAGCCAAGGCAGCGGCCGCCTCTTGAATGTCATCAGGCGTCAAAGTGGACATCAACGAGCCCAATTCGGCGCGTGTCATCGGCCTCGGAGTGCCACCCAAAGCCTCATCGTGGTGTATCATCGCACGTGCCAACGCAATTATCCTTTCCGAGATATTGTCTTCCGCCAACAATATCTGTCCCAGATACTGACGTCGTGCTGCATCTAAGGCTCTAACGGTCAAAGGTGAGGCAGCCGCCGATTCGATAGTGCGGCGTACGATATCGTAGCACCGTCGACGATCTTCGTGGTCGCAACCGAAGTATACCGTAAACATTGAGCTGTCCCGAAAATGCGTGGTGGCGGCCTCAACGCTATAAACCAATCCGCGGCGTTCGCGCAACAGCACATTTAAGCGCGAATTCATACCCGGCCCGCCCAAAATATTGGCTAATAGGGCCATAGAGACCTTACCTCGACGATCACGCAACGGCACAGCACATCCGGCCACCACATGTGACTGATGGCTGCCTATAGCGCGAACCTCGTCATGTGTCGGCGCTTCAAAATCGGGCAAAGCCGATACGCCTGACGGCTGCGAAACACTATCTACAGGCATATCGGCACACAACCGTGCGGCAAGACGCACAAAAGACTCGGCCGTATCCGGGCCGGCGTAAAACAGTGCCATGTGCGGCACCGTGTAATGGCATGACATCCATCGTCTACAATCGGCGCTACCGAGCGCCCCCACCCCGGCATCTGTACCCAAGATATTGTGCCCTAATGGCGTACCGGCGTATATCACATCCTCAAAATCATCGAAAACGGCATCGGCAGGCACATCCAGATAGGACGAAATCTCATCGCGTACCACTTCGCGCTCTCGTTCGAGCTCGGCCTCCGGAAATTGCGAGGCCGTCAGCAGGTCTACAAGCAAGTCCAAAGCTCGACGTGTATTGCCGTGCGGAAAGGCCGAGTACACGACAGTGTCCTCCTTCGTGGTGAAAGCGTTCAACTCGCCGCCCACAGCTTCCATACGATTAATGATATGCCACGAACGGCGGTGCAGTGTGCCCTTGAAAATGGTATGCTCCACAAAATGAGCCAAACCGCCTTCGCCGGCAACGAGATTTTCATCACGACTACCGGCATTAACCGCAAAGCCGCAATGCCCCACGGCACTACCTTTCAAGTGCAAATGCACGATACGCAAGCCGTTGTCCAGTGTATGGTATGTTGGTTCGACCATGATTATCTGAAGATTATCGTAGATGTAGAGGCGATAGACATATTATTATAATAGCGCGTAGCAACTGCAAGAGCCTGAAAATAGGCTTTAATGCGTTTCAACTCCTTAAATAAGGACTTTAATGGTCTTGAAAATTCTAAGGCATTAAGAGCCGAAGCATTGCTTCGGTCTAATTCGGCTCCTTCCAGTCACCGCAGTCCTTTATCAGTTGTATCAGTGCTTGAACAGCCTCGGCCTGCGGAATGTTTCGGCGAACGCACTCGCGACGGCGGTATAGCGAAATATGTCCGGCAGCAGCGCCCACATATCCGTAATCGGCATCAGCCATTTCGCCGGGGCCATTGACCACGCACCCCATAACGGCAATTTTTAGCCCGGTCAAGTGTGATGTGGCGCGTCGCACACGCTCCAAAGTATCACGGAGGTCAAACAATGTACGTCCACATCCGGGGCATGCAATATACTCGGTGTGCGTAATGCGACGTCGGCACGCCTGCATTACAGACAGTAACAATCGCGAAAGTTCAGTATCACTTGCGCCGGGAGCTATAACCCGTATACCGGAGAGCAATGGTAACGGATTTAGCAACAGCGCCCCGAGATCGGTAGCCACGGCCACAGCCAAAGCCGTACCGCACAGCGACATCGAATAAACCAGCCGGGCCATTACCGGCTCTCTGTTCCCTTTGTCTATATACTCTGATAGACGTCGACGCCACTCTATAGCATCACCGGCCGACAGCACCGTTGACGGAGCATCTTCCGGATTATCAATGCCATGTACGTATATATCCCCCGTTACGGGTTCCAATCCGCACGCGCCGAAATCGTATAATGTATTGCGAGATACGGTCGCAACGTTGCGAGAAGCCACTGCGTCCGTATGTGCCAAAAGCATATGCGCCACCGGAATTTCGCATTCAGGCGGCTCGCTCAACGACACACGTATCGTATCGCCTATACCATCGACAAGTAATGACCCTATGCCGGCTGCACTCTTGACACGTGCATCTTCGCCATCGCCGGCCTCGGTCACGCCAAGGTGCAGCGGAAAATCCATACCCTCGGCATTCATGGCCGCAACCAGAAGGCGTACGGTATGCGTCATCACCACCACATTAGAGGCCTTGATACTGACTACAACATCTTTAAAGTTCTCGGCACAGCAGATGCGAAGATATTCCATCGCACTCTCGGCCATACCTTCCGGAGTGTCTCCATAGCGCGACATAATGCGATCCGAAAGCGAGCCGTGGTTGACGCCCAGGCGTAAAGCAACCTTGCGCTCACGACACAACGCCAACAACGGGCGCAGTCGCTCGGCTATACGCTCCTGCTCGGCGGCATATTCCTCTTCGGTATACTCCAATTTGATAAAAGTGCGGCCCGGATCGGCAAAATTACCCGGATTGATACGCACCTTCTCGATATGCTTGGCCGCCTCGAAAGCAGCTGCCGGGTTGAAATGTATGTCTGCGCATAGCGGCACGTGGCATCCGACCATATCAAGATGCTGACGTATATCGCCAAGAGCGGCTGCATGATGCGCGGTCTGCGCCGTCAGGCGAACCAATCCGGCACCGGCCCGCACCAAGCGTAACACCTGCGCCGTACTGGCTTCGACGTCCGCCGTGGGCGTATCTGTCATCGATTGCACCAATATCGGAGATTTGCCACCTATAGCAGTGCCGTCGGCGCCTATATTCACCTTATGAGTCTGACGACGGCGATAATATATCGGCTGTACGTTATGTGTCATATCAATTGGTCTTGTATTTGTATGTCTTGATTGCGGCCAAGTCTGCACTTGCTTTGACAATTTTTTGAGCCAACGAGCTGCGCCACTCATCCAAGCGTTCGGCGATGTCCGCATCCGACAACGCCAAGATTTGCGTGGCCAAGATAGCGGCATTCTGTGCTCCGTCGATACCGACCGTAGCTACCGGTATACCCGGTGGCATTTGAACTATCGAGAGCAACGCGTCACGGCCTTCCAAGCTCGATCGTATGGGTACACCGATGACCGGCACGGGCGTAAGCGCCGCAATCACTCCGGGCAATGCGGCAGCCATACCGGCGGCGGCAATAATGACCTTGATGCCGCGAGCACGTGCTTCTGAGGCAAACTTCTCTACTTGATGCGGTGTACGATGTGCACTCAAAGCATGCATCTCGAAAGGTATACACATACTATCCAGAAAGGCAGCGGCCTTGCTGACTACGGGAAGATCGCTGGTGCTTCCCATAATGATACTGATAAGCGGTTGCATAATTGCTCTTTATATGATTGTCAAACAGGATATATCACTACTGCATCGGGGCCGGGTATACAAAGTATGAAGTAGGTAATCACAGCGCCCAGAATCCACCCGGCCAATACCTGCATGGTGTCGTGCGCTCCAAGGATGACTCGAGCCGTACCCACAATACCGGCCATAATTACCATACCCGTGACCCATGGCATGGGGTCTATATCGGTCAGTCCGGATAACACAAGCCATATTACCATACCCAAGACGCCGCCGATGGCAGTGGAATGACAGCTGACTTTCCATCGTCTTGATATGACTATGCATACCATAGCCACTACAAAGGCCGCTGCAAAAAACATAATCATCCACCACGGTGCGCTGATACGCCACATATAGATTCCCGCGGCCACATAGCACAGCGAAATCAACAATGTCGGCAGCGTGCGCTGACGCCGATCGCTAATGTCTATATCCGTGATGCGTCCAAGGCGTAGTAGCGTCAGCAGCATTGCCATAGGTATGCCTCCTGTAATAAACAGCACAAACATACATGCAATAAAGCGGACATTCTCGGGAGTGGTATTAAGCGGCGTAATCCACATAGCCACAGCCACGGCATACGTAGGTATAAGCAATGGCGAAAATATAGCCGAAATATAACGCGCAGTGCGCCACAACGAGTATGGTACGCCGACGTTCTTTGCAGCCTCTGATGTCCGCGGCTCGTGGCCGGAAGGTGAGGCCTGCTCTTGATCGGGTATCGTTGTCTGTTCCATTATATTGTATATCAGATTTTTTTAGTCTTAATGATTAATGTCACTCGGATCTACACTTGTATCTTACAGACATCTATATCATATTATGGTTTCTTGCGTAATCGCGCCACCGGAATATCCAGGCGCTCGCGATACTTGGCTACGGTTCGACGCGCTATCGGCGCTCCGCGTTCGGCCATAAGCTCACAAATACGGCGATCACTCAGCGGGCTCTTGGGATTCTCCTCCGAAATAATCGTGCGCATGGTCTCCAATATCTGTATTGTAGAAGTATCCGAATCCTCTATAGGACGCTCGTTGAAGAACATCTTCAACGGCCATACGCCACGTGCCGTAGCTACGTACTTGCCCGCGCACGCACGCGAGATAACACTGAGGTCCATACCGGTAATTCCGCCTATATCCTTTAGTATCATCGGACGTATCAATCGTTCGTCGCCACCGGCAGCGAAGAAGGGCTGTTGCAACGATACTATGGTACGCATAACACGCAGCAACGTGTCGTTGCGACGTTGCACCATAGATATAAACGTATTGGCGTCCTCTACCTTATGTCGCACGAATAACGCCGCATCGCGGCGGCGTGCATCGGCTCGCGACATCTTGGGCGTATCTGCCGAAACAGATGGCACGGATGCCACAAAAGACTGTTCCAAAGCCAAGGCCGGCAGACGCTGATTGAGCGAAACGCTGAAACGACCCTCCCCCAAATACTCAACTGTGAAATCGGGCGTAATATGTTCCAAACGATCATCGGGGACTTCTCCGGCATTGGTGCCGCCGGGCTTGGGATCCAGACTGCGTATAACCTCTATGGCATTACGCAAGTCGGCATCATCCACATGCAGACGTGCCTTAAGTCGGTCGTAGTGTTTATGCGTAAGCAGATCAAAATTTTTGTCCACAATCTCGGTAGCGACTCGCAGCTCGAAAGTCTTAGGCGTGCGCCTCCGTAATTGCAACAGCAGACAATCGCGTAAATCAGTGGCGGCAATGCCCGCCGGATCCAAAGAGCGCACTACATCGAAAGCACGCTGCATATACTCCTGTGATACCTCCACGCCCTCTGCTATGGCTATATCCGAGGATATGGCGCTTAGTGCCCGCGTCATACGCCCATTGGCATCTATATTCCCAATAATATATGAGGCGGCAAGGCGCACCTTATCATCAAGAGTATATTCGGCCAATTGCGCCATCAGTGAATCGGCCTGGGTAGCGACATCCGCATTGGCCTCCATAGGGAACGATGACGACGAATCACCGCCGCCCGAACCGGCTCGATAAGGCATCTCGGGCGCATCAAAAGGCACGTCGTCATCCGAGGCATAATCGGCTCGCTGCATTTCTTCGGCCGTCTCGTTAGAACCGCTTTCATCATTGTCGTTCGCACCTTCGTGCGAATCATCATCGTGTCCTTCAGCACCCTCGTCAGGGTCTGTGGCCGAAAGCGCAGGATTGTCATCAACCTCACGACGTACCTTCTCTTCTATTTCGGGAGCTGTCATCTCAAGCATTCTTACATACTGTACCTGCTGCGGCGTCAACCGCTGCGTCATCGTCTGTTCCTGCTCAAGATGTTGTCTTTCCTTCATATCCGTCAGCTGAATTTGTGTCTGCAAAAATACAAAAAATCTGTCAATCGCGGCAGCACCATATACGCAGCATATCGGTCATCGAGCTTTTCGCGTTGAAAATCTTCATATCCGTAGTATTTTTGATATTATAGGCTTAATGTTTCGAATCCTCGTCCTATTATTCTTTCGGGATATTAAGTCGTCTCCACTTCTGTATCAGTGCGGACATATCATCCGGTATAGGCGACTCGAAGAACATCGGCCGGCGTGTCACCGGATGCACAAATCCCAGAGTTCGCGCATGCAATGCCTGTCTCGGACATATTTCCATGCAATTGGCGATGAAGTGGTTATACGATGCCGAACGTAGTCCGCGTAATATTTGGTCGCCTCCATAACGTGCATCATTGAACAACGGATGCCCGAGGTGTTTCATATGTACACGTATCTGGTGCGTGCGTCCCGTCTCGAGGACGCAACGGACTACCGAGACATAGCCCAAGTCTTCGAGTGTATAGTAATGCGTAACGGCGTGCTTGCCGTGTTCGGCATCTGTCACAGCCATCTGCAGGCGGTCGCGTACATTACGACCTATATAGGTTTCCACGGTTCCATCGGGCGGCGTAGGTACTCCCCATACCACAGCCACGTACTCGCGTCGCGTGGTTTTGGCAAAAAATTGTCGTCCGAGAGCCGTCTTTGCATCGGGCGTCTTAGCCACCACCAAAAGCCCTGAGGTATCTTTGTCGATACGATGTACAAGTCCCATGCGCGGATCCGAAGCATCATATCCCGGAATATTACGGAAGTGCCACGCCAAAGCATTGACCAAAGTTCCATCGTAATTGCCGTGCCCCGGATGTACAACCATGCCGGCCGGCTTGTTGACTACCAATAAAGTATCGTCTTCGTACACAATATTAAGCGGAATATCCTGTGCCACAATCTCGAAGGTGTGGCGCGGACGATCCATAACTATCTGCACGACATCAAGAGGCTTGATGCGGTAGTTGGACTTGACGGGACGGCCGTTGACCCAAATGCACCCGGCATCGGCAGCCATCTGTATACGGTTGCGCGAAGCATGCTCCATACGCAGCACCAGAAACTTGTCTATGCGCACCAATTGCTGACCTTTGTCCGCTACAAAACGAAAATGCTCGTACATTCCGCCCGGTTGCAAACCCTGTTCGGCGCCGGCATCCTCAGAGCCGACTTCATCGAAGTCTTCGTCAAGGACATCTTCGTCCTCCATGTCCTGAATATTGTCGACCACGGCGTCTTCAGGGCGAAAATCCTCATTTTTATCGGCCATATCTATATCGGCCATAAGTCATTCAAACATCGAAGGTGAATCGTCGGGCTGTTCGGCAGGCTCCTCGGTGCTTTGAGTCTCGGCGCTATCTGCCAATACGGCATTGACGGCATCGTCTATGGTCTCGTAGACCGGATTTGCAGCCTTGCCCACTTCCAAGACAATGGTGGCTGTAACAGGAATTTTGTCGCCGAGCTTAATGGGCTTGCCGTCCGCTTTAATAGACAGCACAAGGTCTTCGTAGTCGCTGGGCACCAAAATCATGTGAATGTTGCGTATGCCATGCGACTTGAGATAGGACACGGCTTGCTTGCTCGAAGTATCGGTCAAGGGGACATCCAGCACAAACTGCTGTGGTGAGAACGAAACTATGGTCAGATAGACCTCTCGTCCGGGCTTAACAACAGCCCCGGGCTTCGGATAAATATCCACAACCTGCCCCGGGCGTTTGCTCAAGTCATAGATACTGTCGCCGATAACCGTCTGTAAATCGGCCTCGTCCAACACAGCCATAGCCTCATCGTATGTCAGGTCTTTGACATTCGGGACAACAGTCTTGGCTCCATGATGTGTCCATAGGTCCACAAAGAGCAGGCCTATATATACCATCACGGGGACGGCAACAACCATCAGTATTGCGTTGGTCAAAATGGGATGCTGCTTCCAGAGTCGCTTGGCCAGGCCTTGCGCCTTATTGTTTGTATGCGTATTTTTGTCTGTCATTGTTCGAAAAGTACCGGATGTCACGAGCGCAAGAATAGCGCCCGTTTGTATTATGCAAAGGTACAAATATATATCAATACATCAAAATTCACCGAAAACTGCCGTATTTTTCGGCGCCGACATTGCCGAGTTTTTAGTATTTTTGTACTTGATAAACGCGTAATCCCGTATTTGCACAACTGCACCTCGATGCACTTGCTCGAATATATAAACGGGGGCACGCACAAACATCTGAAACAACCACACGTATCACATTTACACTATGGGAAAAAGTATATTTGTAAGCGGCATCGACACCGATGCAGGCAAGACATACGCCACCGCATGGTTGCTACGCCGATATGCATCGGAAGGCATACGCGCCATCAGCCAAAAATTCATACAGACCGGCAATGTAGGCCACAGCGAGGACATTGATGCCCATCGCCGCCTCAGCGGCACTGGAATGCTACCCGAAGACAACGAAGGTCTTACCGCTCCGGTGATATATCCGTTCCCGGCCTCGGCACAATTGGCGGCGCGTCTCGATGGTGATCGTCCCGTGCCTTTGGATCGCATTGACAAAGCACGAGCCGAGCTAGAGCAGCGCTATGATATTGTACTCGTCGAAGGAGCCGGGGGCTTAATGGTTCCTATAACGGATGATTTTATGGCCATAGACTATGCCGTCACTCGCCATTTGCCCGTGGCTTTAGTCACCAATAGTCGTTTGGGCTCCATCAATCACACCATATTGTCACTCGAAGCCATAGCCGCACGCGGCCTACAACTGCACTGCGTGCTCTATAATACATTCTTGGACTCTACCGACCGACTTATTGCCGAGGATACACGTGCTTTCATCGAACGATATGTTGCGCGTCACTTTCCCGGTACCCCGATATATGATGTCCCTACCCTTCAGTGACCGGTTCGAGGAGTATAAATCAAATATACGACAGAGCGCAGACGCCGTATGACGCCTGCGCTCTGTCGTATATTTGATTTGGGGGTATTGTTTACTTCACGCCCAATTTGGTTTTAACATCGGCAGTAATGTCCTTGACTTCAACGCCGACGTATACGGGCAATTCTTTCTGGAAGATGAATGTGTATCCGCCTTCCTGACCGACAGCCTTGATGGCTTCATGGATTTTGGTTTCGATAGGAGCCAGAAGGGTCTGTTGTTGTTTCTGCAGATCCTGCTGAGCGGTCTGACGGAACTGCTGCATCTTCTGATCAAGTTCTTGGAGTTCTTTTTCGCGGCGCTCCTTGATAGCTGCGGGGGTATCGGCAGACAGTTGCTGATACTCGCCGAATTGCTTATTGAACTCGTCCTGCAGTTTCTTGAACTCGTCCTCGTATTTCTTGCTGGCCTCGTTAAGCTGGTTGTTGGCAGCCGTCGTTTCGGGCATAGCGGTGAAGATGCTGTTAGCGTCTACTACACCGAACTTCTGTGCGGCGGCGGGAAGGGCAATGGCCAAAGCGGCCACAGCGATTGCAATTTTCTTTAACATAATCTTTTAGGGGTAGTTATAAGTATTTTTGTTGTTGATTTTTCTTCTATGTCAATCTCTATGTATGTCGTACGCAGCAAGTGATATTACTTGGTCGTAGCATAGCCCATTTTGGCCAAGACATCGTTGCTGACGTCTATCTGGGGCGAGGCAAATATTATATCCGAAGATGATGCTCGATCAAGTATGGCCTGGAAGCCGCGTTCTTGCGCCACTTTCTTAACGGCATTGTATACATCGTCTTGTATAGGTTTGAGTAGGCTTTCGCGTTTTTTCTCCATCTCGCCTTCCGGTCCGAAGTATTTGTAGCGCAATTCGGTAACTTCTTTCTCCTTAGCCACGATTTCTTCTTCGCGTTTTTTGACCTGTTCTTCGGTCAGGAAGACTTTGTCTGCCAAGTATGACTGATAGAGGTTCTCAGCCTCTTTGCTCTTGTTTTCGATTTCTTTCTGCCAGCGTTGCGACAACTGGTTGAGTTGTTCGTTTGCCATCTCGTAGGAGGGAACATTTTTCAGAATGTACTCCATATCGACGAGTGCAAACTTCTGCGCAGACACACCTATTGTGGCGGCTGCAATTACGAGTAATGTCAGGAGTGTTCGTTTCATTGTGTTACGAATTGATTTCTTGTATATCATTTTAGACGCTGAATATGCTATAAGGTTTAGCGGCACAGCGTATGTCTCATTAGAATTCTTGTCCGAGGATAAAGTGGAAATGGCTTCCGCCGCGCTCGCCGAAGACTCTGTCAAAGCCGTAAGCCCAGTCGATACCCATCATACCCACCATAGGCAGGAATATACGGACGCCGACACCGGCACTGCGTTTGAGCGTAAACGGATTGAAGTCCTTGACCGAAGTCCAGGCGTTACCGGCCTCGGCAAATGCCAGGGCGTAGATTGTGGTAGTGGGCTGTAGCATAAGCGGGAAGTGGAGTTCGACTCCGAAGCGCGTATATGCATAGCCTTCGCTGCGGTAGGGTGTGAACTGACCGTTGTCGTATCCTCGCAGGGCGATGGTTTCGGTGGCGTAGGTGTAGCTGCCGGACATACCGTCACCGCCGACATAGAAGGTCTCGAAAGGAGTCTTGAGCCATTTGTTGTAGCTGCCGAGAAGGCCGATGTCGGCACGGGTCATCAGCACCGGCGTCCAGGTACCGTTGGCATTGGCCAGCGGGGTATAGGTGCGCGATTTGAAGCGTAGTTTCCAGTATTCTATCCAGCGGTACAATTCCTTTTTGGAGGCCGTGGTGTTTTCTTTGGAGAGTTTCTCCCAGTCCTTATGCCCGGAGAATAGTGATGCCGGAGGCGTCAACTGCAAGTTGAGCGAGAAGGACGATCCGCTACGAGTGTACAAGGGATTGTCTATGGACGAACGCGCCAGTGTCAATCCCAGAACTATGGCATTGGAAGTACCGTTGTTCATATAATATAGGTATTCCCAGTTTTTGAGGTAGTACCAGTTGTAGCCCAATTCGGCGGTGAAGGTGAAGTAGTCGTCCGGCCAGTTGAGGCGTTTGCCGAAACCGATGTTTACGCCCACCATTTGCAGGACCTTATTGGGGTCGTAAGCGTTCTGGTAGTTGTAATTGTAGTCGTAGTATCCGCTTGTGCCATAGTAGCTATAGGCATTTTGCCACTGACTGTTGTAGTACGAGGAGTTTACACCTGTCTGGCGGCTGTAGTATGCGGACACCTGCAACGAGTTGGGGCGCTTGCCGCCGAACCATGGGTCAAGGAATGACAGCGAATATGCCTGATAGTAACGGGCATTGGTCTGTGCACTGATGGTGAATGTTTGACCCTCGCCCTGCGGAATAATACCCCTATATGTACTGGGGTGCAGCAAGTTTTTAATCGAGAAGTTGGTAAATTTGAGCGAAAGTTTGCCGATGATGCCGGTCTGACCCCAACCCATCGAGAATTCAATTTGGTCATTGGCCTTGGATTCAAGGTTGAGGATGACATCCACCGTACCGTTTTCTTCGTTTGGCTGAATGTCGGGCGCCATATTTTCGGGGTTGAAGTGTCCGGTCTGGGCAATTTCGCGCAACGATCGCATAAGGTCCGATTTGCTGAAGAGTTCGCCCGGCTTGACACGCAGCTCGCGGCGCACTACTTTTTCGTAAAGACGATCGTTGCCGTTGATGACGACGTTGTTGATACGGGCCTGGGGTCCCTCCATAACGCGCATTTCCAACGAGATGCTGTCGCCTACAATATCTTTTTCGATGGGAACAAGCTGGAAGAAGAGGTATCCATTGTCCATATACAATGAGTTGACGGCATCATCGTCCGTGCTCAGTCGCTTGTTCATATACTTTTGATTGTAAACATCCCCGGGCTGCATACCAAGGACGCTATTGAGCACTGCATTGGGATATACCGTATTTCCCACCCAATTGATGTCTTTGATGTAGTATTTCTTGCCTTCGTCTACAGTGATGTATACATCTACGAGCTTTTCGTTATAGGGCACGACGCTGTCGCTCACGATGACAGCATCGCGATAGCCTTTTTCGTTATACTTTTCGATAATACGGTTGAGGTCGTCGCGGTAATCCTGTTCTACGAATTTTTTTTGACGGAAGAGGTTGACCAGCTTGTTTTTCTCGTTGGTCTTTTTCATAGCGCGCTGAATCTGATTGGAAGACAAGACGCTATTACCGTTGATATATATCTTGTGAACTTTAACCTTACTACGTTTGTCCACGGAGATATCTACTATCATCTGGTCACGGTTGCTGAGGTCTTCATGAAGCGTAACGGCTACCTCGGCATTTCCGAAGCCTTTGTCGGCGAAGTATTTGCGCGTAATACGTTCGATACGATTGACAATATTCTGCGTGATTTGGTTGCCTTTCATCAGCTGAAGCATCTTTTGAAGGTCCTCGCGCTCACCTTTCTTCATTCCGATGTAGTTGACTTCGGATATGCGAGGCTGTGTACGCAATTCCAATTCGAGCCACGCCTTGTCACCATACGTTTTGAGAACCTTGACGCGAGCCTGGGCAAAAAGGCCTTGACGCATAAGGCGTTTAATAGCATTACTGAGTTCATTGCCGGGTATTTCGAGACGATCGCCGACTTTGAGGCCTGCATATCCGAGGACTATGAAATCGTCATAAGCCGGGGCTCCGGTGACTTTAATGTCAGCGATTTCGTAGGTACGCGGCATAGCGCTGAATACCACTGTGGGGTTGTATATGGTGTCGGTGCTGTTGGTCGCGGACTGGGCAGCCACCGATGGACATACCATTACGGAAGCTAATGCCAGTAGAAGTGTGAAAAGATTCTTGCGCATATATGTGTGAATGCTGTAAGCCGTATGTTATTGCTTATTATGTGGTGCGACATGGACATATATGGTGTCCGTGTAGGTAATATTGTCGTTGATGCCTTGCGCGCCTGTTCTCCGGTGAGGCCGAAGCGGCGTTCGCGCTGCATATACTCGTTGATGATTTCTTCGAACTCGGCTGTCGTAAAAGCCGGCCAATATGTATCCGTCACAAAAATCTCGGCGTATGCGGCCTGCCATAGCAGGAAATTGCTCAGGCGCATATCTCCACCGGTGCGTATGATGATGTCCGGATCCGGATATTCTGCCGTGGCCAAGTATGACCCTATGGTTTCCTCGTTTACGGAGGGGGCGTCCAGCGTCCCGGCTGCAGCATCCACAGCTATACGTCGTGCCGCCTGGGCTATTTCCCAGCGTGATGAGTAGCTGATGGCCAAGATTACCGTAAGTCCGGTGCAGGCCTCGGTATCGGCCATACATTTGTCCAGACGCTCCATCGCAAATGCCGGAATACGACCGCGATCGCCTATAAGACGCAAACGTACATTGTTCCGAATCATTCCGGGGGTTTCCTGCTCGATAGCCGAGACTATCAGGTGCATAAGCATCCCCACTTCCTCGGGAGGACGGTTCCAGTTCTCGGTGCTGAAGGTGTACAGCGTCAGGAATTTGATGCCCATATCCGAGGCGGCTTGCGTGATGCGATGCACTGTAGCAACGCCCTCGACATGACCTGCCGAACGTTCAAGGCCTTGCGCCAACGCCCATCGACCGTTGCCGTCCATAATGACGGCCACGTGACGGGGCAGTGTATTGGTGGCTGTAGTGGTCATTGCTTTATCTATTCTGTCAATCGACATAATGGCACGTTTCGCAACGGCGTCCGAATTCGTAGGTGACGCCTATCTGAAATCGTGAATACCAGTCGTTGTTCTTTACAAAGGATGATTTTATGTGATGTAAATCACTCAGTTCCTGCCCGTCTATGTGATCGCCGAAGGCTTTGACCATCTCAAAAGAGGCGTTCAAATTCCATCTTTCGTTGACCTTGTAGCGGACGCCGAATCCCATAGGCAGCGTGGGAGCCCAAGCCGTGTATCCATCACAGCGAGCCATGCACAAGCCTACTCCGAGTGTCAGATACGGAGACCATCTCTTCAGCTTTTTGTAGGTTTCACCTATACCATAGCTGAAAAAGTTGAACTCTACATGACCTTCAAGATCATATACCAGGCTTTTGAAGGTGTATGTTGCTCCGCCGGGCAAGACATTGTCCATACCCGAGGTATCACCGCTGAGGGTCTGTATACCCAAACGTCCGCCAAAGTTCCAACGGCTGTCATACTGATAGGCAAAAATGCCCGAAGCCGTAAATCCGGGATGTTTAAGGAGATTGGTGGAGGCATCGCCCAAGTATCCGCTCATACCGGCAGTTATGCCGGCACTGAATTTATAAGGAGTTTCCTGAGCACGTGCCACAGTAGCAAGAAGGCATACAACGACAACGACCAAGCATAATACTTGGCACCTCCGCCACGGGCGGCATATCGGTTTGTGTCGCTGCATCTCCATTGTCTTTTATTGCAACGGCTTGAATGTAAAACGCATAATTGTACCACGCCATAGGGTATTGTACAAATTGCCAAATGCGTTTTTGCCGCCGAATATATATATATAAGGACATTCCCAATCGCTGACAGGCTTGGTCGCCATAGGCGAAGCTTCACGCGATACCATCGGAATAAGCATGGGCGACACCGCCGGAGTGGCAAGAGCACGCCATGTCGTGGCGGCAGTCGAAGCGACGCTCATTGTTGACGAGTACACAAAACCACGTGCGTCATAGCGTAACGGCAATGTGTTCTTGTCTATCTGTTGCAATTGGTCGGCTTTGTCCCAGTGCATTCCGAAGTCATGCGACACAAATACAGTGTCATTGAGCGTTCCATCAGAGCAGCGACCCATCATAGCCAACAATACCGACTGCTTGTCTATAAGCCAAGTAGTGGTATCCAAGGCGGTTACGAAATACGGCACTACCACCGGGTCTTCGATGCCGTAGCGAAGCGGACGACGACTTAGTTTGGCCCATGACTTTCCGTCATAGCCCCATGTGTCGGCGCTGAGCGTCCCGTCGGCGCGGCGTCCGCCGGTAAGCAGCACAAGCGGCGTAGATGCCCAATCGTACGTGTAATTGATGGTTTGCGAAGCACCACGCACCGGGAATCCGTCTTCAATCTGTGTATTGGGACGTCCATCGGCCGGATAGTATGCATGGTAGTATTTGCCGGAGTCAAGCACACAGCCCATCAGGATTTTGCCGTAGTTGCCGTAGATATTAATCCAACGTTGGGCTGTCGCGTTCCAAGAGGCTCCGTCCGTACTTGTGTAAAGATTGCCCTCTGCGTCAAGGACATAAAGAGCATCATCAGTAGCGCTGAAACTGCTTATTACAGGCTTAAATGCAAAGTTGGGCGTGATATACTGCCATGCATCGGCCGGGTTGACGGCCTTAGCCAAGCAATATTCGCCCTGATATTCTGTAAGGCAGTAGATGGCTGAGGCTGTGGCAGCGGCATTGCCGTCATTTGGCACAGCGTAGCGCGAAGGCAGATTGCCCACTTCGGCGCGTGTCCATATCAGCGAGTCACTTTTGACTGTATGGACATTGATTTTGATTGTGTACGAACGCTCGAAAGTACCATCCACGGACACAAGGCGTAGTCGTACCGGACCATTGCTGAAGTCCACGGTATCTCCCGTATGCTTGATGTAGTCTATGACTGTATCCGTGGTACCGGCACGCGGAACATGCAGCTCGGCCACGGAAGCGCCGCCGGTCGTAATCATCGGACGGAGCTTATTGATCGGGGTGCCATAAGGCAGCGAATCTGCATTATATATCAAAGCATTAGCCAAGTCTATAGAGAAGTATACCGAATCCAAGTTAGGCAAAATCTTAGAATCTTCGTAGAGTTTGAAATCGGTAACGGTGGCCGAGGAATATGCCGGAGCATCGGGATTGTCTTCGGCCTTGCTGTTGCAGGCGGCGATGCCGATGGCAGCGGCTGCAAGCAGTATGTAGTGCAATGGTTTGTGCATACGTGGTGTTCTTTTATTTTCTAACTTGCAAAGTTATCATTTTACGCCCACATCCGCAACCTTATGACGGCAAAACAGCACGCCGAAAGCCGTTTTTATAGGTTTTTAACGCGCGCACGAAAGCTAACGAAAGCTATGTATGTGCCATAAAAGTCGTCTAGTGCCAAATTGTCGGACGTCTGTGGGTTCACCTTGGATATGCGGGGCTTTTGCACCTCCGTCTTTGCCCAAAAAGATGTCCGTGGCTATCTCGACGCGGGCAGCATCCCAAATTCCACTATCAACGAATGAATCAAGCACACTTGCCCCACCCTCAACCAATAGAGATGTAATGCCTTCGTCGTAGAGACGACTAAGCAGCTCGTTGATCGAGGCATCACGACATACCTCAACGGGGTCGGCCGTACACGACAAGTCCTCCTTGCTCAGACGACAGGTGCGATCCCATACAAGAGGCTTGGGATTGCGCCCGCTCCATAGACGCACATCAAGACGCGGATGGTCCGAAAGCATTGTACCGCTACCTACAAGGATGGCGTCATGCAATGCTCTTTGGCGATGCATAAGCACCGAGGTCAGCGGTGTAGATAGTCGTATAGGTCCTCCGGCGGCCGTCCCGATATATCCATCATCACTCTGCGCCCATTTGAGCGTAACATACGGACGCTTATTCTCGTGTGCGGTAAAAAAGTGGGCATTGAGTGCGCGGCATTCCGACTCGAGCACACCGGTGCAAACCTCGATGCCGGCATCACGGAGTATAGCTATGCCGCGCCCGCGAACCTTGGCAAAAGGGTCTACAACACCTACAACTACGCGGCGAAAACGTTTGCGTACCAGCAACTCGGCACACGGAGGCGTCTTGCCGTAATGAGAGCACGGCTCGAGTGTGACGTAGATAGTGGAGTGCTCCAACAAATGCTCGTCACTTGGTCGTACCGAAGATACGGCATTGACCTCGGCATGCCAACTACCATAGCGACGATGCCAGCCTTCGCCTATCACGCGCCCGTCGGGGCTGACGATAACGGCGCCTACCATAGGGTTGGGCGAAACGTAACCGCGGCCAAGGGCGGCCAACTCGAGCGCACGGCGCATAAAAATTTCGTCTATTGTCATGAAATATAGCAGTTTATATCTGTGTAATATGTATGAACATAGCGCTATGGATGTCTATACGTACAGTTTCTCGGATGTGACTATATTAAAGGCTGTTATCAGCATTTAATATCCGCGCTTTTCGCTCATACGCCCTAATATCGGTATATACACTTTGCATGCCTATATTACTCTCTTTCAAGAAAATATGCTGTAAATATAATGTGTAAATATAATGGATGTGTCGGACGTACAATTTTATCGCAGGAAACTCGGAGCCGGGAGGTAGAAACCGAAGCTGAGGCCCACGTTCCATTTTTTTGCTCCATCTCCGGTGACATAATTGACATACCCGGCAATGGTGGCAAAAGGCAGCGCATAGGACAATTGTGCTTCGCCGAAAAATTGTATACCATCGAACCACCCACCTTGACACGAGCCGAGGCCGTCGCCAAGTGCGCTTAAATCAGTCTGCACGATGGGACGCAGCGGCGCAAATACGTTGGCCGCTATGCGTGCCGACAGAGCACTGCTAACCTTGTAAACAGGCACCAATCCCGCAGCAAGATAAGAAGTGGCGCGTAATGTAGGATTAAACACTCCTGCTGTGGAAGCCGAAGGCACAAAGGCCGGGGCGTCAGCTATATCGGCACTGTAAATACCTGTAAGCTTGCGCGTAGAAAGCAGCATATCGCTTGTCAAGCCCAACGAAAAATGTCGTCCAAAGGACCAATAATTAGCCGTACGGACGCCTAATTGCAACCACTGAGGGGATGTATCTCGATCTCCATAACCAAGCATTCCGTCATAGCTGTCGTACCATTGACGACCAAGCACTCCCATGGCACACAAATCATACGAGCTGCCTTCTGTCGGGTATTGAATATTATCCAACGAATTGGAGGTGAAGCGTATCAAAGCCTGACCGATACTATATACAGAGCGATCGCGGCCTATATTGTCCATATCAGTACTTATACCCATCCCTTGACGAAGCATATTCCGATAGAAGGAGGATCGCAAATAGCCGTATCCTACTCCGAAACTGAAACGGCCGCAGCGCGTGGCGGCAAAATCCCAGTGCAGTCGCGCCATGTATTCGCTATGAATGTTGAATGTCGGAGCATCCGTCTGATAAAACAGGTGCTCGCTTTCATAGTACTTGCTGCGCGAAACCACGGCATCCAATCCTAGAGAAGACGGCACGGCACTCTTAAGCACCAGCGAAGTCTTGGCATGTGCCGCGAGGTAACTCTGGCCAAGCCATGCGCTCAGGCCGGCATTGACGCCCGAATAGTTCATAGTCTTATAATCGACTCCGGCAAAGATGTAGCTGTTGGACGAGGACGTTAGGTATCCTCCCACCCCGACATTGAGATTGTTGCGTACCGCTGCACGAAGGTCCATGGCAAACAGGCCGGTGCTATCGTTGTAGACCGCATGCGGCGATAGGTCGCGTAAGCGTCCGGACGAAATGGCACGGTAAAATGATTCACGAGCGCGGTCGATATTTATGGTATCAGTGTTTGCCCCTTCGTGACGACGACCGCTGAATACGTATTTGATGTACGCATTTTGGCGCTGTGTTCCGCCGTTGACACTAATGCTGTCAAAGCGCAATTCCGGAGTGGCGGCTTTGAATGCCATACGCCGGGTCTGACGCGCAATTGCCGGGACACGCGTATGTATGCGTCCTTTGATCGAGTCCATCATGGACATCGCCGTATCGTAGCCTATGCGGTATATCTGCCAAGCCTTTTCCCAATCCAGCAATCCAAAATTGTGCAAATCCACTTTAACCTTGACGCCGCGTGTCGAGTCCATAGAATAGTCCTGCTGATGCATCACCAGCTTGTCTATCTGATCCATAAGTGAGGTCTGCGGTCCCGATGCGGGAGTGGATACGTCTACTCCTACCATAATATCAGGAGCAAAGTCGCTACTCATAACATCGACAGGAAAGTTGTCGAATATTCCGCCATCGTACAATAGCCGGCCGTCTACGCGTATGGGCTGAAATACAATCGGGAAAGTCATGGAGGTGCGTATGGCATCACCGAGGTTGCCGCTTGAATGTACTACCTTGCGCTGGGCTTCCACATCGGAGGCCACACATCGGAAGGGAACAAACAGTTGATCGAAATCGCCGTCGCATTGTGCCGTATAGGGCGCAAATAATTCCATAAAAGCGAAGTTCATAGGCAGCGGCGATATCAACGAGGCTGCCACCGAGGTGTGACGTGCAGTGCTGTCGCCGGGTGATACGGGGATAGAGATCATCGAGGATGTAGGTTCGTCACGACTGAAGTAATAGATATATGCCGGATCAATCTTACCCGAGCTCCAATACGAAAACCCCGGACTTGTCAACAGCTCCATCATCTCTTGCGGTGTATACCCGGCTGCATACAATCCACCAACGATGGCACCCATACTGGTGCCGGCTACATAGTCTATAGGTATATCGTTTTCTTCCAAGGCTTGTATCACTCCTATATGAGCGATACCCTTAGCGCCTCCGCCACTAAGTACAAGGCCCACCGCCTGACGCGGAGTCTCGGCTGACGGTGATGAAACGTCCGACGACGGCACGGCCGCAACTTGTACGGCTGTGAAAACGCTCATAAAGCACACTATGGCGCACACATGTTTTATACTATGTTTCAGAGAATTGTATCTATATGTCTTTTGCATTTTCGGTCAAATGTTTGTATTCGAATGCAAAGATACAATTTTTCCGCCGTAAAGGACAACATCCCCGGACGTAAGATGTGTTGTATACGCATCTTACGCCTTCATTTGGGGGGGCTAAAAAGTGTAATGAATATCGTTATCAATTCGACTTGGGCATAGCGTCCACATGCATACAACACGAGGCGCAATCAAATGTAAGGCGCAACAGCCCTACAGAAGCGGAGACGGTCTCCGAAATCGGGCGAAGAAATAGTGGATCGGGTAATTGTGTCCTTTGGGGTGTGCGCAGGCATGCGCCCGCTTCACGACGCAGACAATAGCGGCATGTCATTACTCGCACCGGGCGCTTACCATCAGGCATATCTATCTCCATAGCCGGCGCAATTTTAGCGGCGCCGTGAGCCTTATAGAAGTCGCGAGCCAAGGCATTGGCCACATTGTCGTGAAACGTCAAATATCTGCCTTCCAAAGCGCTTGAATCGGCCGTATCGGCACGGCGAGATTCGATGGGACGCACAGCGGCCGCATCGCGTTCCAGCATTTCAAGGGCATGACGTCGTAAGGCCGTAAGTATCTTGGCCGGCACAAACTCGTTCGAGTCCATAGTATCATCCAGACCGGCAAGAGTATATATCGTATCACCGAGGCGCGCAAGAAGCGAGGCGCGCACTGCCGCCTGCGGTGTGCGTGCCGGTTGACGAGGCACATCGTCAAAGACGGCAGTTACTGCCGCCGATCGGCCATAGTCGTTCACTTCCAAAGCGATACGGTTGTCATCGACGCGTCGCAATATCATTGTAACGGGAATACGGCGCTCGGCGCCACGAGCAAGCGAATCCTCGAAGGCTTTGTCGTAGTTGCGATAAAGCATCGTACCGACACGCAACGGCTCAACCGGTCCGGCCGGATAAATTACCGAGGAATCGGAGCTGACGCGATTGGCACGAAAGCCTCGGTATTCGCGGTTGCTGTCAAAGTATCCAAATCCATCGCCGTTAGCAAGTTGCACATCCGTATGTACGTGGATGCCGGGGCTTCGACCTCCGATGACACGAGCCACGGGTACGCCCGCAAACTTAGGCGTATTCCACGATGCCGTCTCCCCCTTGCCAGGCATAGAGCCGTCAATAAAATATCGCGTAAACCCGCGATTAAAAGCGCGTGCCACATCGGGCTTGAATGTCGACACCGACACTCCGGCCGAAGCTCGGCGATAGCGTCCTCCGGATGAGGCTACGACCGCATCCAAAGCCTGCGAATAAGCTGCCGTCACATTGGCCACATAGGATGCGCTCTTGAGACGTCCCTCAATTTTAAAAGATGATATGCCGGCATCAGCCATAGCCGTGAGGTCGCCCATGCGATTTAGATCGCGAAGAGACAGCAGATGTCGTCCGCGCATGAGGATATGGCCTTCGGCGTCCACCAAGTCGTAAGGGAGGCGACACATCTGGGCGCAACAACCGCGATTGGCGCTACGGCCGCCGGCGACGAGGCTGGCTCGACAGTCTCCGCTGTAGCACACGCATAGGGCTCCATGCACAAAGGCTTCGAGTGCTGTTCCGCTCGGCACTTCTCGAGCATAGCGACGTATATCATCCAAAGACAATTCGCGCGGCAATACTATCTGTCCAAATCCGGCTTGCGCCAGAAAGCGTGCCTTCTGCGGCGTGCGTATATCGCATTGTGTACTGGCATGCAAGGCTATGGGTGGTAAATCCATGCGCAGTAGCGACATATCCTGCACAATGAGTGCATC
>CAKTOT010000013.1 GCA_934590135.1 uncultured Muribaculaceae bacterium | reverse complement strand
CGAGGATTTTTCCGAACTTTACGATGAAGTTGTGCATATACGCGATGTTTGTATTTAATGTTTTGTTCACCACTAAAATACTAAATATCAGCGATATGTGCAACTTTTTCATTATAAATATTTTAAAAATTTAATTCAACCAACAGGTTATATAGTAGACTGCACTATCACAACTAATTTAGATATATGCTATTTCAGGCTCACGATATAGTCACAATAGTTACGGCGGTCGCCATAATGACACTGGTGGTCATGCTATTCTTATTGCATATCGAGAGCGGTAGTCGCTGGCATCAATTGCGCCGTGCACGCGGTTATCTTGTTGCGGCTTCCGCCGTAGTGGCCCTCACCGGAATTTTTGGAATCACTTTCGGCAACCAAAACACAAATTGGGCGCTTGTGTCGTCATCAACGCTGTTTGTCGGACTGATACAGGCTACAATATTCACGTATATATGTATATGGATGGTGCATCCCGAATTTCGTAGCCGTATACATATAGGTTATGTCCTGTCGGGATTTGCTGTCATAGGCGGCGTTGCCATAACTTTGTCTGTGGTCTCGCCGGAGGATTATGAGGCTTGGCGGTGGGTATGGTCCGGTGTCTTTGCCGGACAAATGGCCGGATATTGTATGCTCTTTGCGCGCGAATACCGCGCCGGCAAGCAGCATATAGACGAAGAGTACGAAGACGACATCAGTTATCGAATGCGCTGGATACGCCGATGCTTCCTCGGTGCGCTGTCCGTGGGCCTCGGTGCGCTTGTGTTTATGTCCGTCAATCTACCGTTGGCATACTTTGACTGCTTTATGGCGGCGTATACGTTATATTACATATATATAGGCGTCTGCGTCATCAATTATCGCACTCGCGGTGCTTTTATCGTTCGTGTCGCGGACGTTCGCGGTTCGGGCTATGAATCGGATATGTCCATAGATGCGGCCACACCCTTGGCCATCAATACAGATGCCTTGATGCCGGATGGTGCTCATATCGATGATTCCGTACCTACAAGTCTACCCGAAGTGTATGCGCTGATCGAAGAACGCTTGGTCCTATGGACCGATGCCGGGCTGTACTTGCGTTCGGATATACCTATGGACGATATTGCTCGCTATATGGGCGTGACACGGCGTCAGCTGAGCGCATATTTTGCAGAGGTGCTCCACATGCAATTTCGCACGTGGCGCAACATCAAACGCATAGACTATGCTCGCGCATGTATCAAGGCCGATCCGGCTGTATCCGTTTCCTCATTACCGATAGTCACAGGATTTGCCAACTCCAGCAACTTCTATGCCGAGTTCAAGAAACAGACGGGTATGACCCCGTCGGAATATCGCGCCAGGTGTCAAGATACGCCGGCGTGATGACGCTCAATCGCATATACTTGTGTTCTTTATCGCCGAGCGCACATTTACGTCCGGGCGCTTTCGGGTATATATCCATATGACGGACGTCAAGCCGACTTGTCTTACGATGGATATCAAGCCGGCCATGTGATATTTTAGACTTGTATTGTATAACCACAATACTATTCGTATATTTGCAGGACGAAAGAATCCCCAAACAAACACAATACATACTCATGAACAAAGCTATTATAACATTAATTGTCATTGCCATGACTGCGATGACTTCGATTGCCAAAGAAAAATCTTATCAGCCGGAGAATTATTCGTATATGCGAGGTGTCGAGCTGTTCTCCGAGCAGAATTATGCCGAAGCATTGGACTGGTTCGGTAAAGAAGTCAAAGAGCACCCGGACAATGGATACGCTTACTGGCACATTTCGGCTATCAAGTATATCCAGAGTGAGTACGGCGAGGCATTATCGGCCGCAAATACCGCACTCCGGAAAGTGACCAAGAAAGATAAAGAGTCAATATCGTCCATATATCAGACGCGAGCCAAAATACATATTGCCTTAAATGATACGACGGAGGCACTCAACGACTATACCTTGGCTATAAAGGCGGATACTAAAGATACGGATGCATTGGATGGTCGCGGCAATTTATTGTATTTTATGGGACGTTATGACGAATCGGATGCCGATTTCAATAAGGCACTCGAAATAGACAACACCCATCAATACAGTACCATGGGTCTCGGCCGTAATAATGCTGCGCGTAAAAATTGGGATAAAGCCATCGAACAATATAGCCGGGTCATTAAGATGTACCCCGATTACAGTTCGGGATACTCGTTCCGTGCCGAAGCGTATGTCGCCAAAGAAATGTGGAACGAAGCCACGGAAGACATTCTCAAAGCTGTCGAAATAGACGGTGATGCCAAGGCTACATCGCTTATGAGAGATCTTAAAGGCGAGGCACGCAATGCGATGAAAGTAAGACTCCGGATTAAGGCTAATAAGGATAAGAAGAACGGCCTTTGGCAGTATTTCTTAGGGCTGATGGCTTATGATGACAAAGACTATAATGAAGCCATACTTTGTTCTCAAAAATCTTTCGAAATAGATGCCGATCCGGCTTTAATGTACAATATTTCGGAATGTTATATGAATCTTGGGAACTTTCTCTCGGCCCTGGATGCCGTAGACAAAGCCATACAGATGGATGACACGGACACGGATTATATGCTGCGTCGTGCCAATATTCTATCGACACTCAAACGCAATGACGAGGCTATCGAACAGATAGACAAATATATAGAGGCCGATGCCGAAGATGCTAACGGATACCTGGCCAAAGCCGAATACGAATACGACAAGAAAGACTATGCAAGTGCGGTAGAAGATTACACCACCGTCACGGTACTTGCTCCGGACTATATGGCCACGTATCTCAAACGCGGTCAGGCATATAACGCTATGGGCAAGAAAGAGCTCGCAATCAAAGACTTTGAGAAAATTGTCGAGATGGACACCGTGCAAGGCAGCGCGATACGCGGGTACGCATTGATACGTCTGGGTCGCAACGATGAGGCTCGCGATAATATAAGCAAGATTCTTGAGGCCGATAGCATAGACAATAACTACAACATCGCTTGCTTGTATTCGCTGTTGGGCGATACAAATTCGGCAATTGTATATTTACGCAAGGCATTGGATCAGGATCTCAGCTGCTTTGTACACCTGCGGGATGACCAAGATTTAGACAATATACGCGACACCGAAGCCTTCAAGGCTCTTGTCGACGAATATGCCGAAAAGCTCAAGTCAAATCAGGGTACCGAAGTCAGAGCTGTAGACACCGAAGACTCATCGGACGACGAGATGGAGACTTCCGAGGTGCCTTTTACAAAATCAGAGGGGGTGACCAAAGTCAAATGCACCATCAACGACTTACCGCTGAGTTTCATCTTTGACACCGGAGCCTCACTGGTCTCGATGTCATCGGTCGAAGCAACTTTTATGTACAAAAACGGATATATCACCAAAGATGACATTTGCAACACGGCAACGTTTGTAGACGCCAACGGCGACATTAGCGAAGGCACTATCATCAACCTGCGCAAAATCAAATTCGGCGAATTTGAGCTTACCAATGTGCGTGCATCCGTAGTCCATAACCAGGTGGCTCCGTTGCTATTAGGTCAATCCGTACTGGGACGTCTCGGCCGAATCACCATAGACAACAAGAAGCTATGCCTCGTCATAACGCATAAGAAATCGGCTAAATGATAGCTGCGTGATGTGCTTGAGCGCGGCATACACCACATAAAAATATTGCCGTCCGGTAAACGGTAGATATAGCAAATTTTACATGGCTCGACTGCTGATAATCAGCAGTCGAGCCTGCTGTTTTGCGTTTCACTTTGTTCAAAAAGAGGTGATTTCGGAGGTGCACCGGAAACTTCCGCAAGGATACTCCCGGCCCATCCCCGTGGTGTTGAACAGGTTGTGAAAGTTTACATAATACATAAGCGAAGTCGTGATCGTTGTCGCCGGTCTCTAATTTTTACCCTGAATCAAAAAGTTTATAGCGGCCGGCAAAAAAATCCTAAAAAAATAGATAAGCCATACCGATGAAAACCGAAATTTTGGCTATCTTTGCGTTAAAATAGCCGCAGTAGTGCCTGACGAGACGCACTCTCCTCTATGCGGCCGCCGGAACAACACGCAAAAGTACTGAAAATCAGCACCCTGACCCCATTCCGGCACAACACTCGACTTGTCACGGCTCGGGACGTATCAATGTGCCCGCAGGAATGTCGCGACAAAACATATATACCGCCGACACACGACGGGTTGGCCGTAAGGCGCACACCACGCCGACACGGCAGCATATACACGCGCACGCCCTTACGGGCAAACATCCCGGGCATAGGCCCGACAGCGCAGCACAGGCACGCCTCGGCGCGCCCGTAGACACGATAAAAAAATAAAAAACGACATAAATGACAAGTAGATGGAACTATCTACCCCTGTCCGCAGAAAAACAAAAATTGGAGTCCGAGCTGGCACGCCGGTACGCCAAGGTCTCGCCCATAAGCGAGCTCTTGGTGCAACGTGGCATACAGTCTATAGACGAGGCCGAGAAATTCTTTCACCCCTCGCTTAGAGACCTGCATGACCCGTTCCTAATGCCCGATATGGACAAAGCTGTGGACCGCCTCAACCGGGCCATGGGGGCTAAAGAGCGCATCCTGGTATACGGCGACTATGACGTTGACGGCACTACCGCTGTGGCGTTGGTATACCGATACCTGCAAAATTTTTACTCGGAAATCGACTACGATATTCCGACACGTTACGACGAAGGCTACGGCATCAGCATGCACGCCATAGACGAAGCTGCCGCCGCCGGCGTCAAACTCATCATCATCCTCGACTGCGGCATCAAAGCCAATGCCGAAATCGCTTATGCCAAGACCCTCGGCATCGATTTCATCATCTGCGACCACCACGTCCCCGACGAGCAGTTGCCCGATGCAGTGGCCATACTCAACCCCAAGCTCGAAGGCTCGACATACCCGTGCAGCCACCTCTCGGGCTGCGGCGTAGGCTACAAGTTGATGCAGGCATTCTCGATAAGCAACGGCATCGGCACGGGCGAGCTCGAAGGAATGCTCGATTTGGTGGCCGTATCCATCGCCGCCGACATCGTGCCTATGGTGGACGAAAATCGCGTTATGGCATATCACGGCCTCAAACGCCTCAACAGCAACCCTAATGTGGGGCTGCGAGGCATCATCCGCATATGCGGTCTTCCGGGCAAGGAAATCACCATCAGCGATGTAATATTCAAGATAGGCCCGCGCATCAATGCCTCCGGACGTATGCAGTCCGGCCGCGAAGCCGTCGACCTGCTTGTGTCGCGCGACACCAAGGACGCCAACGAGCGTGCCGCCGCCATCGACCAGTACAATAAGGACCGTAAGGAATTGGACAAACGCATCACCGATGAAGCCAACGCCATCCTCAGTGCACGCGGCGATGATGTCTCCGAACACAAGTCCATAGTTATCTACAACCCGGAGTGGCACAAAGGCATCATCGGTATCGTGGCATCACGCCTTACGGAGTTGTATTACAAACCCTCGGTAGTGCTGACACGCGGCAACGAAGACGGCATCGCCACAGGCAGCAGTCGCAGCGTACAAGGATTTGACGTATACAAGGCCGTGGAAGCATCCCGCGACTTGCTCGAAAACTTCGGCGGTCACACCTACGCCGTCGGACTTTCTTTGCGCGAAGAAAACATCCCCGAATTCACCCGCCGATTCGAGGAATACGTGGCCACCAATATTCTACCTTCACAACTGACGCCTCAATTGGACATCGATGCGATACTGCCTTTTACGCGTATCACGCCCGAATTTGTCTCGATGCTGCGCATGTTCGCACCCTTCGGCCCGGGCAACCAGAAGCCCGTATTCTGCACCCGCAACGTCAAGGATTTCGGCACCAGTCGCATAGTAGGTCGCAACAACGAGCACATCAAGCTCGAAATTGTAGACGACACCTCCGGAAAAGTATTCAACGGCATTGCCTTCAATATGGCACGCTACTTCGACCATATACACCAAGGTAAGCCCTTTGACATCTGCTACACCATCGAGGAAAACAAGCATCGCAACGCCACATCCTCCATACAGCTACAAGTCAAGCAAATACGCCTGCCACAAGAAGGCTAACAACCACCGAGGCAATCGGGAATTTACCATAGTCGACCACCGACGGCAAAGAGTCAGCCGCACAAAATATCGACATCGTACAAAAAGTCCGACACCATGCAGACCGCAGCCGAAATTTCAGCCCGGGCACACGAAGTCTTGCGCCGCTACTGGGGATATGACAGCTTCCGTCCGTGTCAGCTTGACATCATCACCTCGGTGATGCAAGGGCACGACACGCTGGGATTGATGCCCACGGGTGGAGGCAAGTCCCTGACTTTCCAGGTGCCTGCAATGATATTGGAAGGCCTTACCATAGTGGTGACCCCCCTGATTTCGCTAATGAAGGACCAGGTGGACGCCCTCAAAGAGCGCGACATACGCGCCGGAGCACTCTACTCGGGACAGACTCCGCGCGAGGCACGCCTTGTCTACGACCGAGCACGTCTGGGCATATTGCGACTGCTGTACGTATCGCCCGAACGCCTCGGCTCCGAGACGTTCAGACAGCACCTGAGCACTTTCGACATACGACTGATAGTAGTGGACGAAGCGCACTGTATCTCCCAATGGGGCTACGACTTCCGCCCGTCATATCTCAAAATTGCCGAGCTGCGTACCATTGTTCGGGACGTTCCCGTACTGGCGCTGACGGCCTCGGCTACGCCACAGGTGCGCCGCGACATCATGGCACAGCTCAACTTCGGCACCGATGCCGCCGAATACACACTGAGCTTTGCACGCCCCAATATCAGCTTTGTAGTACGGCACGTCGAGGACAAAGATGCCAAGCTCTTTGACGTGCTCGACCACACCTCCGGTACGGCTATCGTATATGTGCGCAGCCGTCGCCGTACTGTCCTGATAGCACAAATGTTGTGCGAACGCGGCATCAGCGCCGCCGCATATCATGCCGGTATGGATGCCGACGAAAAAACCCGGCGGCAAGAAATGTGGAAATCCTCCAAGACTCGCGTCATCGTGGCCACCAATGCCTTCGGGATGGGTATAGACAAGGCCGATGTACGCACGGTTATACACTACGACTTACCCTCCTCGCTCGAAGAATACTATCAGGAAGCCGGACGTGCCGGACGCGACGGTCTGCCGTCATTCGCGGTAGTCATCGCCAAAAACACGGACAAAGGCACGCTGACACGACGTCTGAGCGAAGCCTTTCCGCCGCGCGAGTACATACTGCGCGTATATGAATTGGCCGGCAACTTCCTTGATGTACCGGTCGGCGGAGGCTACGACAGGGTGTACCCCTTCGACTTCGATAAATTTTGCGAAGTCTACTCGTTGCAACCGGGCGTCACACGCTCGGCGCTGTCGATACTGACACTGGCCGGAGCCATCGAATACCACGACCCGGATTTTGCCAAGGCACGCGCCATGATGACGGTCACACGCGACTCGCTCTACGGCATGGATATGAGTGATAACGCCGAACGCACGCTCACTGCCTTCCTGCGCAATTACACCGGCAGTTTCGCCGACTACGTATACTTCGACGAAGGAGTACTGGCGCACGACACCGGGCTGGATGCCGAAGCCACCTACCGCGCACTGCTCGAGCTGTCGCGCCGCGATATTCTCAACTACATACCGCGCAGCCTTATACCATACATTTACTACCCAACTTCGCGTGACCTACCCAAGCACGTGGTCATAGGCCGAGATGTCTACGAAGCACGCCGCGATATCATGGCCGCACGCATCGCCGCCATGCGCGCCTTTGTATTTGACGACAGTCGCTGCCGCGTACGACAGATGCTCGAATACTTCGGCGAGACGCCCGCGTCCGACTGCGGCACCTGCGATGTATGCCGTGCACGAGCCGCCTCATCATCCGCCACATCGCTCCGCGAACGTGCACGAGAGAGAGTGTTACGTGGATGCTCACGACGCGAGGGCGCCACCGATGCCGAATTATACGACGGCCAGAGTCCGCAAATGCGGCACGCCATAGCCGACATCGTGCGCACGCTCACCGACAACGGCACGCTCGCCCCGGCCGACAGTCGCACCGCCCGCCGCCACCTCCGCCGTTGACCCAAGCCCGATTACCCCAACCACCTGCAATTCATATCACTGAACACTAAACAACTTCCAACTCATACGATTTCAACCATGCCCGCCATTAGATTTTACTACAACGACACTATCAGCGACTTCCTTGACCGCTCTTCCGACGAAATTGTCGGCAAAATGGTTCAAGCCTCGGCACATGACATAAACAACGAAACAACAGACTCGTGGGTATCCGAAATCGAAGTGCTCAAAGACGTCTTGTCTCCATATCGCGGCCATGGCAGCGTATTCTTCGAGTACAACATTCCGCGCATGGGACGTCGAGCCGATGTCATTGTACTCATAGACGGCATTGTCATTGTACTCGAGTTCAAAACCACGACACAGGACCGGAAGTTTTCGCACGAAGGCCTTATGCAAGTGTGGGACTACGCCATCGACCTGAAAAACTTTCAAGAGGGCAGTCTTGACCGCTCCATTATCCCGATTTTGGTAGCGCCAAACGAAGCAGACCGCAACTGCCACATCGAATTGCAGCAATACGAGGATAAGGTGTACAACCCGATGCAAGCCAATCGGCGGCAACTGGCTGTAGCGCTGTCACTTGTGCTGTCTTCCGTCGAAAAAACACATATCGATGACAATGATTTCTATTGGGCCATAAGCGGATACGAGCCCACGCCGACAATCATTGAGGCCGCCGTGTCGCTATACCGCGAGCATACCGTCGAAGACATCACTCGACATGATGGAGACATCGAATCCACCATGCAGGGACTGACGCATATCATCGCCGAGTGTCGCGCACTCAGGCGCAAGGCCGTATGCTTCGTCACCGGCGTGCCCGGCGCCGGCAAGACCTTGATCGGCCTGCAAACCGCCATCAACGAGTTCGAAAAAGGCGAAAAAGCCGTGTACCTCTCGGGCAACTACCCGCTGGTGGAAGTATTGCAAGAAGCCCTGGCACGTGACCTTGTATGCAGAAGCCAGAAGGATTTCAAAGAAGGCCGAAGCAGCACCAAGCCTTGCACCAAGACCGAAGCCCGAAGCCGCGTCAAGACCTTCATACAGATGATACACCACTATCGCGATCTATATCTCGAAGGCACCGAAATTCGCGACGGCGAGATTGTCCCCAAAGAAGGCTATTTCAGGACCCATACCGACAAAGCATACATCCCCACCGAGCACATAGCCATATTCGACGAGGCTCAACGCGCATGGACCAAGGACGAATTGGCCCGTTTTATGGGCCAGAAAAAAAAGCTGCAAAACTTCCCGTACAGCGAGCCGGAATATCTGATTTCTTGCATGGACCGACAGGTCGATTGGGGGCTGGTGGTGTGTCTGGTAGGTGGCGGCCAGGAAATCAACAAGGGCGAAGCCGGACTATCAGAATGGATCGGCGCCATCAACCGCAGGTTTACGCACTGGCATGTATACTTGAGCGACCGATTGCACGAAAAAGAATACGCCGAAGGGCGGGCTCTCGAAGCACTAAGCCTGAGCAACGACCAAATACACGTTGAGACATCGCTGCACCTTTCGGTAAGTATGCGGTCTTTCCGTGCCGAGAAGGTCAGCCTGTTTGTCCACCAATTGCTTGAGTTGCAACCCCGCCAGGCACACGACACACTGGCCGAATTATACAATTATCCGATAGTAATTACACGTTCACTCGATACAGCCAAGAAATGGCTCAAGCAAAAAGCACGCGGCAGCGAGCGTTACGGCATATTGGCATGCAGCAAAGGCGAAAGACTGAAAGCCATAAGTGTCAACGTCCGCTACAAGCCGGATTTTGTCCACTGGTTTCTGGACGATGATGACGACATACGCTCGTCCAATGCGTTGGAAGACACCCTCACCGAATTCGAGGTTCAAGGTTTAGAAATCGATTGGTCCTGCGTGGTCTGGGATGCCGACTTAAGGCTTGACCCCGACGCTATGCAATGGAAACATTTTCAGCTCAGAGGAGGCGACAACTGGCAGAAAATACACAAAAAGGCAAACCAAGTCTACCAAATCAATGCCTATCGCGTCCTGCTTACGCGCGCACGTCAAGGCATGGTCATCGTAGTACCCGAAGGCGACCATGGTAATCCCCCGGACAAGACACGCCTACCACGATATTACGACGGCGTATACAACTACCTGCGCCGCATCGGAATCCCAGAAATACGGTAGACATGTCAGCGCATGGCGGGGCCGAAACGGCACACTTTGAGGGCGAAATTACACATTGTATATAGATTTTGGGGACGATTGGCAAAAAATGACTAACTTTGCCGTCCGAAAAGCCGGGACGGGCAGCCGCTCCGGCTCCGAACATATTCACGAATAATCACCGATTATATCAATACGACATGTTGAAAAATCTCGTCATAGTCGAGTCTCCCGCCAAGGCAAAGACCATCGAAAAGTTCTTAGGCAACGACTATAAGGTCATGTCCAGCTACGGACATATCCGCGACCTGAAGAAGCATAGTTTCAGCATCGATGTCGACAAAGGGTTTGAACCCATCTACGAAATTCCGGAGGACAAGAAGAATCTCGTAGGCGAATTGCGCCGCGCCGCCAAGGAGGCACAAACCGTGTGGTTGGCATCTGATGAAGACCGCGAAGGAGAAGCCATAGCATGGCATCTGAGCGAAGTCTTGGGCCTCGACCCCAAGACCACACGACGCATAGTGTTCCACGAAATCACCAAGGGCGCCATACTTGATGCCATCAAGCATCCGCGTACCATAGACATGAACCTCGTGGATGCACAGCAGGCACGCCGCGTACTCGACCGCGTTGTCGGCTTCGAGCTGTCGCCCGTACTGTGGCGTAAAATCAAACCGGGGCTGTCGGCCGGACGCGTCCAAAGCGTAGCCGTGCGCCTTATCGTCGAGCGCGAGCAGGAAATCAAGGCCTTTACCCCCGACCGCTACTTCCGCCTTACCGGCGTCTTTGCCACCGCCGCCGGCGCACGCTTCCGCGCCGAACTCTCCCGACGCCTGGGCGACGAGTCCGAAGCCCGCAACCTACTCCAAGGCTGCGCTCACACATCCTACTCGGTCACCGGCGTTGATGTACATCCGCTGAAAAAGTCTCCGGCAGCGCCTTTCACCACCTCCACGCTCCAGCAGGAAGCCTCGCGCAAACTCGGAATGACCGTTGCGCAGACGATGATGGTGGCGCAAAAACTATACGAGAACGGACTTATCACCTATATGCGTACCGACTCGCTCAATCTCTCGCAAGTGGCATTGGCGGCCATAGCACAGGAAATCACCGCATCCCACGGCAAGGAATACCTCAAGCAGCGCCATTACCACACCAGCAGCAAGGGCGCTCAGGAGGCTCACGAAGCAATACGCCCGACATATATCGACCGCCACAGCATCGAAGGCACCGCACAGGAACGCCGCCTCTACGACCTGATATGGAAACGCACAGTGGCATCACAAATGGCTGACGCACAAATCGAAAAGACCATCGTAGACATCACACCGGCCGGCAACACCGAACGCTTTACCGCCTCGGGTGAAGTCGTCAAATTTGACGGATTTCTCAAAGTCTACATCGAGGGCCGCGATGACAGCGCCGACAACGTCGAAGACACCGATATGCTCCCGGCAATGTCCATAGGCGACAGGGTCACCGCCGAAAATCTCACAGCCACAGAACGATATACACAACAGCCGCCACGCTACACCGAGGCTTCTTTGGTCAAAAAAATGGAGGAGCTCGGCATTGGACGCCCGTCGACATACGCGCCCACCATATCCACCATCCAGGCTCGCGATTACGTCACCAAAGGCGAGAGCGCCGGGGCACAGCGTGACATCAAGACCCTGACTATGGATGCCGACGGTAACATTACCGAGGCCTCTCACACCGAGACCTACGGCGCCGATAAGGGCAAACTTATGCCGACAGATATCGGAGTAGTCGTCAACAGTTTCCTAACCATGTACTTCCCCAATATTCTTGACTACAACTTCACTGCCGGCATCGAAGAAAAGTTCGATGCTATAGCCGATGGCAAGATGCAATGGAGCAGCCAGATGGAGAACTTCTACGGCAGATTTCATCCCGAAGTCGAGAAAGTCATGGATATGCGACTGGAGCACAAAGTAGGCGAGCGTCAATTAGGCACCGACCCCGCTACCGGCGAGCCTGTAAGCGTCAAGATCGGCCGCTTCGGCCCTCTGGTACAGATAGGCAGCAACGACAGCGACACCAAGCCGCGCTTTGCATCGCTGCTCAAAGGCCAAAGCCTCGAGACCATAACACTGGATGAAGCACTGCATTTGTTCGACTTCCCGCGCATACTGGGCACCTTCGAAGACAAGGACGTCAGCGTGGGCATAGGCCGCTTCGGCCCGTACGTACGCCACGACAACAAGTACGTATCCATACCCAAGGACGAAGCCCCGGCCGCCGTCACACTCGACCGCGCCATCGAGCTAATAGAAGCCAAGCGCACCGAAGACGCCAACCGCATACTGCGCACCTTCGACCAAGAACCCGAGCTGCAAATTCTACGCGGACGCTTCGGCCCGTACATTGCATACAAGGGCACCAACTACAAGCTGCCGCGAGGAACAACGCCCGAAGCAGCTGCCGAATTGACCCTCGAACAGGCTATGGATGTGATCAATACACCTGCGGCCGCACCCAAGCGCACCACGCGCCGCGCAGCCACGGCCACGGCAACAACTCGTCGTACCACCACACGTAAAAAGACAGCGAAATGAGTCACAACAAACCTCAGGCATACAAGCCCGGTACACACGCCGGACGCGGATATGTGCGACAAGACAACATCTCGGAGCTGACCAATACTTCGGATCAGGAGATGCCGCTGCTCGAATTCCTGCGCGCCAACCTGCCGCAGCAGTCTCGCACCGCCGTCAAGGCACTGCTCAAGTACGACCAAATACGACTGGATGGTACCGTCACCAACCAATTTGACACGCCTGTAGCCCCGGGACAGACGGTGAGCATCAACTTTTCGCGCCCATGGCAGACACTTTCCAATCCGCGCCTGCGCATAGTCTACGAAGACGACGATATAATCGTGGTAAACAAGGGCTACGGCCTGCTCAGCGTCGGAACGGACAACAAAAAAGAAGGCACCGCATACTCGATTCTGCGCGACTACCTCAAAAGACTCAATCCCGCCAATAAACTCTTTATTGTCCATCGGCTGGACCAGCACACCTCGGGCTTGATGCTCTTTGCCAAGAATATCAAGGCCAAAGATGCTATGCAGCACAACTGGAACAATATGGTGCTGGATCGCCGCTATGCCGCCATCGTCGAAGGCTGCCCCGAACCCGCCGAAGGCGTCCGCCGCAGTCGTCTGCTGGAAAACTCGCAGCACTTGATGTACAGTACCGACGACCCCAAAGGACTGGAAGCCGTGACACGATACAAAGTCCTCAAAAGTCGCAACGGATACTCGCTGGTAGACGTCAGCCTTGACACCGGACGCAAAAATCAAATACGTGTCCATATGCACGATATGGGTACGCCCATAGCCGGCGACCGTCGTTACGGCGCCAAGACCTCGCCCATACACCGACTGGCACTACATGCCCGCACATTACGCTTTGTGCATCCGGTGACACGCAAAGATATGAATTTCAGCATACCGCTGCCGGCTTCTTTCAACAGCCTTGTGTGAAAGCATTACGCGTACCACATTCGTTAGCATCCCAACCTTTCCTCCTAAAACAGACATACCGTGCAACGCCTCAATATTTTACTCAACCGGGACACCATCGACGCCGTATCCTTTGACCCTTCTGTCGAAGGATCGTTGCAACGCATCACCGTACCGCTGACGCCCGCAGCCACCTATGTCAAGTCCGTTGAGGACGCCATATACACACGTCCCGAACTTACGGACGATTACGATGCCATAGATGTGTACATCGACACGGAACGATACACTATGGTGCCGCGCTCCGTGGCCGAAGACACCGCCGCCATGCGCGACATCGCCGACGACTTGTACCCTTCCGAACGGCTTAACGTCATCTGCACCTGCGCCGAAGTGCCGCCATTCCATGGTGACGATGCCGGCGAAGCCTTCGCGGCAATGTTCGTACAACCGGCACTCGAAGGCTTTCTGCACCGTACCTTCGTACAGGCACGCATAATGCACCGCATGGTGCCGCTGACCCGCTATTTCGAAGCATGCGGACGACTGCTGGGAAATGCCGGAAAGATGCATATCCATCGGCGTGCCGATGCCGTAGACGTCATAGCCTTTGACGGCAAAGGCCTCACTATGGCCAACACCTTTGCCACCGCCGGCGGCGATGATGACGCCGTATATTACACACTGGCCGCCGCTAAAGACTTGGGCTTCGATGCCGACAATGACCGCATGATGTGCAGCGGCGAGGCTCCATTGCGCGACCGTCTGATGGCACGGCTCAAGCCATACGTAAATTTTGTGATGCCCGTGATATTCCCCACCACGGCGTTACACTTAGGCGCCGAGGCGGCACAAGTACCATTCGAACTGCTAAGCCTGACACTATGCGAATAATCTCCGGAAAATACGGACGCCGACGCTTTACGGTGCCGGGCGGTATCGTTGCCCGTCCCACCACGGATATGGCACGCGAAAATCTCTTCAACATCCTGCGTGGCATCACGGACATCGAAGGCGCCACAACGCTGGACCTTTTTGCCGGCACGGGCGCCATCACCTTCGAAATGCTCAGCCGGGGCGCCGCACACGCCACCGCCGTCGAAAAAGCCGCACCGCAGACGCGATTTATCAACGATGTTGCCCGCCAGCTCGGATGCACGGACGATATCACCGTTGTGCGTAGCGATGCCCTACGCTTCATAGACATGGCGCCGGCATCCTACGATATCGTATTCGCCGATCCGCCTTACAACCTCCCCGGCTTCGGGGACATCCCGACCAAAGTGCTCGCCGGTAGGCTGTTGCATCCGGGAAGCCTATTCATCATCGAGCACTCGGACAAGTTCGACTTCTCCGAGCTGCCGCACTTCACAGACCATCGAGTCTACGGAGCCGTCAATTTCTCATTTTTCAGCATACCTGCCGCCGGCGACGACACATCGGCGGAATAAATACACATAGTTATGAAGTTCTTTTCTGAATTCAAGGAATTTGCCATCAAGGGCAATGTAGTAGACATGGCCGTCGGCGTAATCATAGGCGCCGCCTTCGGCAAAATCGTCACCTCGCTGGTCAACGACATCATTATGCCTGTCATCGGTGTGCTCACCGGCGGCGTCAATTTCAGCGACTATAAATTCGTCATCAAAGATGCCGTCACCCAAGGCGAAGAAGTCATCCCCGAGGTGGCCATCACCTGGGGCGCCTTCGTGCAAACTATCGTGGACTTCCTCATCGTAGCCTTCTGCATATTCATCGCCATCAAGGTCATCAACCGCCTGCGCCGTCAGAAGGAACAAGCCGAAGAAACACCTGCCGCACCCGCCGGACCTACGCAGGAACAACTGCTCACCGAGATACGCGACCTGCTGGCCAAACAAAACAAACAATGAATTGCCGCGGCGGAAAGCCCCTATTCCTTGTGGGCTTTATGGGGTGCGGCAAAACTACCTTGGGTCAAGCCCTGGCTACGGCCTTAGGCATACCTTTTGTCGACCTTGACGATGAAATTTGCCGCCGCGCCGGCGCCGACAGCGTCAACGACATCTTTGCCCGTCAAGGCGAAGCGGCTTTCCGCGTCCTCGAAACCGCGACACTACGCGACATCGTACAGGCTTCGGCCGACACCGAAACACATCCCGATGACACCACGGCAGCTGCATCCAAGTCCGGTATGACGGTCTCGGACGCACGGCAAACAACGTCCCCGGCCGTACCGGCGGCCATAATCGCCTGCGGCGGTGGCACGCCCTGCCATGCAGATAATATGGACGTGATGCTCCAAGGCGGCACCGTCGTATGGCTTGACGCCGACGAAGACCGTCTGGTGCAACGCCTGACGATATACGGCGACAGTCGTCCACTGGTACGCAACCTTGACCCCGAGCAATTACGACGCTACATACAGCAGACCCTGGCACAGCGTAGCGCATACTACGGACGCGCCCACGCACGCTTCGACAGCTCACGCCTCGAAGACGCCGAGCAAGTCGCCGCATCAGTTCGTACATTTATAGATACTGTCATCTTCCTCTAATATCCTGACGACCATGACACAACCCACACCGCAAGAGCAACCGCAAGCAGTAACCTCGCACCAACGCCACCTCACACTCGGCATACCGGCGCCGATACGCGACAGACGTCTGCCGTTGACGCCCGAAGCCGCCGCAATCATAGGCGAGTACGGCATCGAAGTACGCATACAACGTGGTGCCGGCGCCTTTGTCAACTATCCGGACGAGCGCTATGCCGCCGCCGGAGCGCGACTGACCGACCGCGCCGAAGCACTCGACTGCGACATTGTGGTTTCTGTCGAAGCCCCTTCGGCCGAGGATACGTCACGTATTCGTCGAGGTGCTGTACTGCTGACCCTGGAGCCACAAGTGGATAACGCTTTTGCACTTAAAGCCTTGCTTGAACGACGTGTCTGCGCTATATCCATGCGCCGAATTCAGGATTCGCAGACGCGGCATCCGTTCAGCGACATCCTCGGCGAAATTGCCGGACGTGCGGCCGTCACCATGGCCGCGTCTCGTCTTGCCGAAGTAGACGCCGACACCACCGTAGGCAAAGGCATACTCATCGGCGGAATTGCCGGCATAGTGCCATGCGAAATTGTCATCATCGGCAGCGGCATACCCGCACGCGCCGCCGCCTCGGCCGCCTTAGGCTTGGGCGCCACCGTACGCCTTTTCGATGACGATACCTACGGACTGCGCACAGCCCTGGACGCCTGCGGCGGACGCCTGATATGCAGTGCAATGCAGCCGCACGTGCTGCAAAGCGCAATCGCCATGGCCGATGTCATCATCCTGACACACACGGCAATGCCGTATATGATTTCGGCAGCGTCTATGTCTGCGGCCAAGCGCGGCGTCCTGATATACGACATCACCGATTTTGACATTTCGCCCTTGACGTCAACGACAAACGTAGACTTGGCCGACACAGCGACGTCGCACGCTCGTCCGAATGGCGTCGTATCTTTTCGCAACCTCAGTGCCGCAGTACCGCGCACCACGGCTATGGCCCTGAGCAACGCCCTGATATCTCTGCTTCCCGACCTTGTGGATACGCGCGGCGTCAACAGCATCGCCAACCTCAGAAGCGGCATTCAACGCGCCGTATACACCTGTATGGGGTACGTCACCGATGCCGATTTGGCGCGCTCGATGTCACGGCAGTATATCGATATTGCGCTGCTCGGACGCCTCAGCTGACGCACCGACCGCATCGCACACATTGGTCCTGAAAGCGCTAATAATGGTAAAATAGTGCGAAATAGCGCTATACGCACAACGCCGTTACAAAAAATAATGGTAACTTTGCCGTCCCGACAGCCGCAAAGGCCGTTACGCCGCCGGCAAGAAACCGTCGACAGAATCAGCCGCGGCAGCCAAACACTGCACAGACAATGAAAATAGGTAACATAGACCTTGGCGACCGTCCGGTCGTATTGGCTCCGATGGAGGACGTGACCGATGCCTCCTTTCGCTTGATATGCAAGGAAATGGGAGCTGATATGACCTATACCGAATTTGTGTCCGCGGACGCCCTTATACGCAATATTGCAGCGACGACACGCAAGTTACACATCAACGATGCCGAGCGCCCCACAGCCATACAAATCTACGGACGCGATGTAGACGCGATGGTCGAAGCCGCACGCATAGCCGAAGCCGCCGGCCCGGATATTCTGGACATCAACTTCGGATGCCCGGTCAAAAAAGTTGCCGGCAAAGGCGCCGGAGCGGGGATGTTGCGCGAGCCTCAAAAAATGCTCGAAATCACCCGCGCCGTCGTGGACGCCGTGCATCTGCCGGTGACCGTAAAGACGCGCACCGGATGGGACCACGACAGCCGCATCATCGTAGACTTGGCCGAGGCCCTGCAAGACTGCGGAATAGCCGCCATCACCGTACACGGTCGTACACGTTCGCAGATGTACACCGGCACAGCCGACTGGGATATGATTGCACGCGTCAAGGCCAATCCGCGCTTGCATATTCCCGTCATCGGGAACGGCGATATCACTTGCGGAGCCGAAGCCTTACGTGCCTTTGCCGACAGCGGCGTGGACGCCGTTATGGTGGGCCGCGCATCCATAGGCGCACCATGGGTGTTCCGCCAAATCAAGAACGTGCTGCAGAGCGGCAACCCCGAGGCCGATGACGGCCTGACGCTGCACGACAAATTTGCCATACTGCGGCGACAAATACGCGAAAGCATCGAACGCATTGACGACTATCGCGGCATACTGCACATACGACGTCACTTGGCCGTATGCCCGCTATTCAAAGGCATACCCTCGTTCCGCCCCACGCGCGTGGCCATGCTTCGCGCCGATACGCCGGAGCAACTGGCTTCCATACTGGACCAAGTGGAAGCAATGCTTGTAGCCATGGACGGAGACACCTTCAAAGACAATTGACAACAATACAGGCTCCAAAATCAATATGAACATCACATTATACACTTCGATCCGCAAAGCCGCTGTCACCCTGATGACGGCCATCGCTTTGGCCGCTGCCACACCTGCCGCTGCCGCCGATTACGAACTCAATGTCAAACCTTTTGACGAGTTGCAGGTAGTCAATGATATCAATGTCATATATCGCTGCAGCAACGACTCGGCCGGATACGTACGCTTCAGCTGCGCCCCGGAGGTCTCTTCTATGATTCTTTTTTCGAACAACAAGAACAAGCTGAAAATCGAACTTTCGGACGAAATCACCGATGCACAGCGCCAGCAGCTGCCCACAGTCACGGTATTTTCGGCATTCTTGAGTAAAGTTGAAAATTCAGGTGATTCAACCGTGTACGTCGATGCACCATCGCCTGCCTCCACTTTCAAGGCTCGCATCGTAGGCAACGGCACTCTCATCGCACGAGGTCTGCGCGCCACCGTTGTTGAGGGAAAGATCGCCACCGGGCATGGCCATCTGGTGCTGGCCGGCGAAGCCCAAACCGTCAAACTAAACAATACCGGCACCGGAACAATCGAAGCCGGAACAATCAAGGCTACCACAGGCCGATGCTCGATATACGGCACCGGGACGGTGGACTGTTGGGTGACAAACGAACTTACCGTTATGGGCCTCGGCTCCGGCAAGATATACCTCAAAGGTACCCCGACAACCAAAAATCGCACACTCGGTATCAAAGTCATTCCCGTACAATAAGACGAGGATTCAGGCACTTAGCCGCAGCACGCCGCACCAACCCCATAGACGAGACACTTCATCACACATAAGTCAAACAATCGCAGCGCCAAATGACCGCCGAACAGCAGAGCCATACAGCCACGCAGCAGGACAACCTGAAACAGCGCACGGCACGCTCCATGAAATGGAACGTCATCGACCGCTTCGGGTCACAGATATTGTACGCTGTCACCGGCGTGGTGCTGGCACGTCTGCTTTCGCAACACGACTTCGGACTTGTCGGCGCGGTGCTTGTCTTCCAAGCCTTTGCCTCACTACTGATAGACAGCGGACTATCTTCGGCACTGATACAGCGCAAGGCGCCTACGCGCCTGGACTACTCTTCAGTGCTGTGGTTTAATATACTCGCTGCATTTACGCTCTATGCCATACTGTTTGTAGCCGCGCCGGTCATCGCCGAATGGTTTCACGGCGGCGACCAATTGACAACCTTGGCGCGTGTAATGTTTATATCGCTGCCGCTCAATGCAGCCGCCATCGTTCAGACCAACCTATACACCAAACAATTGAATGTCCGACCGGTAGCCATCGCCAATGCCATCGGACTGTGCGCCGGAGCTGTCATCGGAATATGGCTGGCCTTTGCCGGATACGGAGCCTGGGCTATAGTATGGCAGACCATCACCGTAGCAGCCGTCAAGACGTTGATGTTATGGATTATGAGTCAATGGCGACCGCTGTACAGACTTTCGTGGAAAGCCCTGCGGTCGTTTGCCGGCGTAGGAGCCGGCATGATGCTGACCTCGCTGCTTAACACAATATTTCTGAATATTTATGCCTTCCTTATCGGCAACCGTGTGGGATTGGTGTCACTCGGCTACTACAGCCAGGCGGACAAGTGGAGCAAGATGATGACTGCGTCCCTGAGTCAGGTACTCACCTCGACGTTTGTCCCGGTGCTGTCCGGAGTGCAGGACCAAGCCGAGCGCTTTGCGCGTCTGGCCTCCAAGATGGACCGCGTCACAGCATACATACTCTTCCCCGTCATGGTCGGGCTGGCCGTATGCGCCACCCCGATATTTCACATACTTTTCGGCGACAAATGGGATGCATCCATCATATTGTTCCAACTGCTATTGGCTCGCGGGATATTTACGGTACTCACCGGGTTATACTCTAATTACCTGCTGGCACTGGGGCGCACACGCATCATATTCTACCTGGAAGTGCTGCGCGATGCCGTAGCTCTGGCGGCCATAGCCATCACCTTCCCATATATGTCCCTGAGTACGACTGAGAACATAGTACTCGGCGTCGAAATTCTTTTATGGGGTCAGCTTGCAGCCGCCGTCGTCGCTTGGGCGGCTTCGCTCATCGCCGTCAGCCATGCCATCGCCGTGCCCATACGACGCTACTTGGCCGATATAGCCCCCTACGCCGTCATGGCCGTCGCCATCGGAGCGGTTATGATGGCTATAGGCAACGCCCTCGGCTCCTTGCCTTGGCTGGCACTGACGGCACAAGCCGTATTCGGTGGCGCCGTTTACTTCCTCGCCAACCGCTGCCTCGGCTCTACGGTCCAAAGCGAGGCTCTGGCGTACATCCTGCCGCGGCGCAAAGCCGACAAACAATGTACATCGGAAGACAAATAAGACGTTACCTAAGAGGACTTGTCTGTGCCACACTTTTCGCACTCGCCCAGCAATGATCTACGCATCAAGCACTTCACCATTTTCCGCCAAATAATTTAGGCGGCTCAAAAAAGATGGAACACGCAATATTATATGCCATAATCCCTATAGTAGTCGCGATGACGGCCGGATATATAGGCGGCAAACGCGGCATCTTCGACGCAGTAGCTGCCGGCGTCCTCAATCGTCTGGTGCTCAACATTGCGCTTCCGGCCGCGCTATTTGCATCCATAGTACGAGCCGACCGAGAGCTTCTGTCGGATAATATACGCCCTGCGTTAGTGGCCATGGCGGGAATAATATTGTGCTTTATGCTTGTATATGAGGTGTATAAGCATTGCTTTAAGGGCAACGGCAGTAGCGAAGGAGCGATTATGGCGCTGTTGTGCGGTTCTCCGGCAATAGGCTTCATGGGGTTTGCCGTGCTGCAACCATTATTCGGCACTACGCCTCAAGTAGGCCTAATTGTGGCCATCGTCGGCATAGTGGTCAACGCAGTGGGCATACCCATGGGGCTATCGCTGTTGAATGCTGCCGTCGACTCCGGCGCGGGAACTATGCGTGCGATATTACACGCGCTCTCGCAGCCGGTGGCATGGGCTCCATTGGCTGCTACCGCATCGGTAGCCTGCGGCATACGCATACCGGAAGAGGCTTTACCCTCATTGGACTTCTTAGCCTCGGCCAATTCGGCCGTCGCAGTCTTTGCCGTAGGCATCATCTTGTCCAAAGCCAAGATACACCTCAATGCCCAAACCATTCTCGGCGCCCTACTCAAAGTGGTATTTATGCCGACCATACTACTGGCCATAGGCATGGCTTGCAATTTGGATGCAACGGCGCTCAAAATGTTGGTGATAGCCGGAGCACTTCCCCCGGCATTTACGGGTACGATGATAGCCGAACGCTACGGCATTTACGTTGCATACGGAGCCTCGTCACTGGCTCTTGGCATCCTCGTCTTCATTCCGGCCTGCCTGTTTTGGCTGTGGGCGGTCGATGCCATACTCGTCCAAGTCTGAAAAACAGTGATATGTAACATCCACGGCGGATATGGATGCGGCTATGTCCGCGAAGTTTTGTAACTTTGCGGACAATTTCATCGGGGACGTGCTTCGACACATCTATACGACTATGCCGTATCAGCCGTCTAAAACCGTTCCCCCCAAAAAAGGTATTTACACACACCACCACATTATGTCAACCAATACAGTAGACAACAAACGAAAAGTCACCACCGCACGCCTCACCGAAATGAAAGCTCGCGGCGAAAAAATAAGTATGCTCACTGCATACGATTACTCCACAGCCCTGCTGGTAGACGGCGCCGGTATCGACGTCATCCTCGTAGGCGATTCGGCCTCCAATGTCATGGCCGGCAATATGACCACGCTCCCCATCACACTGGATCAGATGATATACCACGCCAAGAGTGTCATCAAGGGCACCAAACGCGCTCTCGTGGTATGCGATATGCCCTTCGGCAGCTACCAAGGCAACAGCAAGGAAGCCCTGGCCAATGCAATACGCATCATGAAGGAAAGTCACGCCGAAGCAGTGAAAATCGAAGGCGGCGCCGAAGTGCGCGAAAGCATCGAACGCATACTCAGCGCCGGCATTCCCGTAATGGGGCACTTGGGCCTTACGCCCCAATCCATCAACAAGTTCGGCACATATGCCGTACGTGCCAAAGAAAAATCCGAAGCAGAGAAGCTGATAGCCGATGCCCTTATGCTCCAGGAGATAGGATGCTTTGCCATCGTCCTCGAAAAAATACCCGCCGCGCTGGCCGAAGAAGTAGCATCCAAACTCACCATACCCGTCATCGGCATAGGCGCCGGAGGCGGAGTGGACGGCCAAGTACTGGTGATACACGATATGCTGGGTATCAATCAAGACTTCTCGCCCAAATTCTTGCGCCGCTACGCCAACCTCGCCGAAATCATCAACGAAGCGATAGGCCATTACATCGAAGATGTCAAGTCCGGCGATTTTCCCAACGAAAACGAGCAATACTGATGGTTGCCGCCCGATATGACAGCATCTCTCACCCGGCTGTGACCGTATATGCGGCATCATCCGAGCAAATCCCGCAGGCCTATTTCAATGCTGCGCAACGTCTCGGCACCATCTTGGCACAACGCGGCGCAGCCGTCATCAACGGCGGAGGACGCCGAGGTCTTATGGGCGCCGTCAATGATGCTGTCCTCGCAGCCGGAGGACGTGCCATAGGCATCATTCCGCGCTTTATGGAGGAACGCGGATGGCAGCATCCCGGACTAAGCCACATCATAGTCACCGAAGATATGCACACCCGCAAAGCCACTATGGCCGAGCTCAGCGATGCCGCCATAGCCCTGCCCGGTGGCGTGGGAACTTTCGAGGAACTCCTCGAAATCATCACGTGGCGCAAACTCAGCCTATACAGCGGCCCCGTCGTAATATTCAACGTAGAAGGATATTACGATGATCTGCTGACGATGCTGGATTGTGCCGAAAGCCAAGGCTTCCTCAATACATACAGCGACAAAAAGTTGTACCGCGTAGCCGCCACTGCCGAAGAAGCGGCGGACATAGCTCTGGGCGTAGTGCCATTCTAAGACAACGCACAAATACTTATCAAAACAATAACAGCCAATGCCGGTCAAGACAGACTCCATACAGCATATCGGGCACAGCGACACCCCCCGCATCCCTGTGTCTGCCGAGGTCTCAATGTCCGACCATGCAACGGCTGACACGCCTGTCACGACATCCGCACTCATCGGCCCCGACCCGGCCGACAGCGTGCTTATGCAAGACGTGCATGCGTCTTTTACGGCCGACAGTCTGGCCATCTGCCACGTCCCGCAACCGACTCGGAAGCAAGCACGCGTACACACTGCCGTCCCGCCACAGCCCCCCGCATGGACCAAAGGCCTGGAACCGCGACCACTGCCGCCGGGAGCCGTCTCGGATATGCCGGCGCTGCTGGGCATCGGCGTCATCATTGCCGTAGTCAGCCTACGCCGCGGCACACGCCTATTATCATCCATAGGCCATGACCTGCGCCCCGGAGTACGCACCACCAGACGTTACGACGAGCGTGATGCCGCCGACAGATGGAGCCTCGCCGGAATATACGCCCTGCTCATAATCTGCTGCACCATACTTCTGTCCAAAGCATTGGAAATATCCATACCCTCCGTAGCCGACCTCGGCACGGTACCGACACTGCTTTTGATACTGGCCGTGGGCGTTTACTTCCTATTCATGCTCACCGGTTACAATGTCGTGGGATACGCCTTCGGTGATACGCACAAGCGCGAAGCGTGGCTGCGCGCATACAACGCCACGCAAGTTCCACTGGCCTTGGCACTGACCATGCCGGTGACTCTCGCCTTATTCGATCCGCCGGCTGCCGGAGTAGCACTCATCATCGCCGCCGTACTATACGGACTGGCACGTATCGCTTTTTTTATCAAAGGTTTTAGCATTTTTTACACTAATATTTCCTCGCCGTTTTACTTTATTTTGTACCTTTGCACTCTCGAAATCACACCCGTGATTTTTCTATATTCTTGTGCTCTGAAAATCGTCAGCATAGGCGCATAAACAGCAACAATACAATTATTTAGGCAAGTGAAAATCAAAAAGATACTCATATCGCAGCCGAAGCCGGCATCCGAGAAGTCGCCATACTACGATATCGCCGAAAAATTCGGCGTCGAAATGGTTTTTCATCCCTTTATCAAAGTCGAGGGGCTTTCCGCTCGCGAATTCCGCCAGCAGAAAGTCAGCATCCCCGATTTTACAGCTATCATTTTCACTGCAAAGACAGCTGTGGACCATTTCTTCCGTCTCTGCGAAGAGATGCGTCTCGTCATGCCTGACACTATGAAGTATTTCTGCACTACCGAGACTATTGCGCTGTACCTGCAGAAGTATATTGTGTTCCGCAAACGCAAGATTTTCTCCGCTAAGACCGGCAAACTTGCCGACCTGATGCCTTTTATCGCCAAGCACAAGAATGAACGATACATCCTTGCAGTGTCCGACGTAAGCAATGGTGACGACTCCAAGATGCTGGACAACGCCAAGATACGCTACGCTCGCGCCGTGATGTATCGCACCGTACCCAACGAATTTCCCGAGGATACCAAATTTGACTACGATATGCTGGTATTCTTCAGCCCGCAAGGCATCAACTCGCTACTCAAGAATTTTCCCGACTTCAAACAGGGCGACGTAGTCATTGCCGCCTTCGGCACCGCCACCGCCGCCGCCGTCAAAGACGCCGGCCTGCGCCTGGATATCGAAGCACCCACCAAGGAGTCCCCCTCTATGGCTTCGGCCATCAACCGATACCTTGACTCCATAAACGACGCAGCCACCGAATAAACACCTCGCATAACACCTCTTGTCGTGTCGTGACCTACCCGGCGCGACAATTCCATTCTTATACACGCCATAACCATCAAGCGACTATGCCCGCACTGACATTGCAACGACACCAAAGACTGCGCGGCATCACCACGCTCGATGCGTTGTTCACCGCCAAAGACGGCTCGGAAGGCATCGGCAAAGCCTTGGCGTACCCCTTGCGCGCCGTGTGGCGTCAGAGCGATGATACCAAAGCCGATATCGCCTTCATGGTCAATATACCCAAACGACGTCTGCGCCACGGCGTCGACCGCGTACAGATGCGCCGTCGCGTCCGCGAAGCCATGCGTCTGTCCATGCCCCGTCCCGACCGCGCCGACGAGCGCCACATCCAATTAGCACTAATATACGTAGCCGACAACGTCCTTCCCTACAAACGCGTACTCGGCGCCGTCCGCCGCATACTTGCCGCCCTGCCCGACGCATCAGCCGTCGGCCCGACCGCCGCCGAGGACGGCAACAAGTGACATCGGTCCCCACAACATCCGTAATACGCACCGCTGCACGCGCAATCGCACGTGCCATACGCAATGTATTCGTGGCTATATTGTGCGCCCCCATATACTTTTACCGCGCCTGCATCTCGCCGCTCACTCCGCCGTCCTGCCGCTTCACGCCCACATGTAGCCGCTACGCACTCGAAGCCATCAAAAAACACGGACCTATACGCGGACTTTGGCTGGCCATACGCCGCATACTGCGCTGCCATCCTTGGGGCGGCAGCGGATACGACCCGGTGCCGTAATGCGCTGTTTCAAAGTTCAATCCACACCATACGATGCAATCCGCAATGAAAACAATCTTGATCCCGCCGCCACTGCCGACTCCGATTCCGGCCGACATTCATACGCATCGGCAAGACGTCAATGACGGCTCGGCAGTGGTAAACATCGCATTGGAAGCCGAGCCTCCGTGTCCGCCTACGCTTTTCAGTGCCGGAATACACCCGTGGGAAGCGGACAAGGCCACTGAAGATGTTTGGATATGGCTCGAAGACGCGCTCAGTCGGTCCAACGCCCATGCCGTCGGGGAAGCCGGCCTCGACTTGCGACACGGCCCGGGCATCGATGTACAACTGCCCGTATTCAGACGTCAGGCATTCATGGCCGATGATTTACATAAACCACTGATAGTCCATATCGTAGGCGCATACGATCGACTTTACAAGACCCAAAAAGAGGTTATACAGCGCAACGGCGGACACACTCCATTATGGATAATCCATGGATTCAGAGGACGTCCCGAATTGGCACGTCAACTACTCCATCACGGCATGTACCTGTCTATGGGCGCACGTTTCAATCCCGAGACGGTCGGCATTATCCCGCCGCATCGTCTGCTCGCCGAGACTGATGACGACCCCACAGCCGACATCGCCGACATCCGCCGCGCCCTCGGCCTTTGACCACTATTCAGCCCGGCACATTTCAAGAAAACGGCACCCATCCCCGACACCAATATCACGCTCTATATTGCACAAAACAGAGGCCGTTGGATACCCCACGGCCTCTGCTCTCTATCATATTGTCAGGGGCGTCAACGCAGGACCATGATGCTGCGGATGGTGCCGTCGCTGTAGACGTCCGTGCGGATGGTGATACCGCGTTCGGCCGCCGATTCGAGACGTCTGCCGTACAGGTCGTGGTATTCGGTGGCAACGACTTGAGCATCGTCCACCGACACGTCATTCACGCCGTCCTCTATTGCCATTATTTTTTCAAAGCGCCCCCATTCAGGATCAGATTTATATGCATCTATGGATGCTTTGGGAACAAACAAACTTGCTCGGTCATACATTCCCGGAGAGTCCACTCCATCATATGAAGCTAAACTGAACGCATTCGCAGCTACCTTCGGTGGTATAACGTTATCATTGACTATGCAGCGAATTTTGTGGCTATATGGACAAAAAGACTCTCCTAAGATTACTCGCTCGGTGTCTCCTGTCAGGCGCTTAATGTTAAGGCAAATAAGTTCTGTGGCAGTCATACTGTATGATTGGAAAGTGGCCGATCCGGGTAGTACAAGGGTATCATTACCACACCACAGCGAATAGCGGCTACAATTTTGGACTCCATCTTCCAGATACAACATCTTCGCCCCGACTTGCGCGTCATAATAAACCTCTTTGACAAACCCCGGCACACGCAGGGTGTCTGTTTGATACGCTATATGTCCGAGGCCTTGCAGCGTTGATGGCAGGAATATGTTTTTGATATTGGACCTGGCGCCTCCTATTTCGGCAACCATCCGTATCCCTTCGGGGAGTATCAGTCCCTCAAGTTCCTCAATACATTCCGGAATGGTAGTCAACGACGTAAACCCTATAACGGGGTACGAGACATCTTCGATAGTCACATTTGAAGGAACGGACACAATGCCAGTAAAAGTCAACGCCGGGTTATCTGACGGCATTACGAACGCGCCGCTGTAGGAGACTCCATCTATCGAAAGCTTATCTATACAGTAGCAGAAGCCATCAATTTCGTATCTTTCATTATCTATGATGTCCGCCGCGTGCGCAGCCCCTGAGGCCACAAATATACCGGCAGCAAGTATACACATCATTAATGTTGCTGTCCTATGTTTCATAATTCTCATAGTTTAATTAGTTTATACGTGTCGACTATCTCATTATTAACCATCAAGGTAAGTACTGTCGCGTACGATAATTTGCGGCGTTCCGCTGCCTTCGGGAGCAATGCGGAAAGCCTTGTAGGGTAGCGCCGGCAGTCCGGTAAAGGTGGTAGAGGACAATCCGGGCACTGACACGCGGCACGTCCCGGCGACAGAATCGGGGACGGTGCGGTTGATGCGGTTGAGAGTGAGCGAGACAGACATACCGTCATCCGACTTAGACAGCCGGAAGTCATAAGGGGCGGCATCCGGCAGGACAAAGCCTCCCGGCGTGGCCGTCTGTGCATACGCACAGCACACGTCCAAAGCCGCTGCCGTCAGCAGCGCTTTCATACGTCTGGTGGTTTTGTTCTTCGTGATTTGTTTTTGATGGTTTGTAATCAATCTCTCATATCTAAGGTGTTTGAGCCAAACAGCAAACGGGTCGGAGAGTTATCGCTGCAAATTTAAGCAACAATCACCCGAAATGCAATTTATTTTATAAAATATTTTTTTCATAAAGTCTCGTGGGCTATAGTTTGGAAATCCATATTGAAATGTTGCCTATCTCGCGGCAAAAGGCTACCTTTGTAGGGACGGGCATCCGGGTCGGCCATACGTGAAGGCACGGACGCACGCAAAAGGCATGCGCCTACACTTCGACATCTTACGACTATGGACGACAAAAAACTCTTTCTGTTAGACGCTTACGCACTGATATACCGCGCATATTATGCCCTTATCAACAGCCCGCGCACGACTTCGGACGGGCGCAACACTTCGGCGATATATGGATTTTGCAACACCCTAAGCGAAATCCTCACCAAGCACAATCCGCCGTACATGGCCGTATGCTTCGACCCTCCCGGCGGCAAGACTTTCCGCCACGAGGAGTACCCCGAATACAAGGCCGGACGTGACAAACAGCCCGAAGACATTACGCTGAGCATCCCAGTAATCAAGAACATAATCCGCGCATGGGGCATCAAAGTCGTCGAAGTGGAACGTTACGAGGCCGACGACGTCATCGGAACACTGGCCACAGCCGCCTCCAAACAGGGCTTTACGACATATATGATGACCTTGGACAAGGATTACGGACAACTGGTCAGCGACAATACCCTGATGCTGAGGCCTGCTACACGCGGGCAGGACCTCGAAATTCGCGGCCCGAAGGAGATTTGTGCTCGTTACGGCATATCTTCGCCAAGCCAAGTCATTGACCTGCTGGCGCTGGAAGGCGATGCTTCGGACAACGTGCCCGGATGTCCGGGTGTGGGCGAAAAAACCGCAGTCAAACTTATCGCACAATGGGGCAACGTAGATAACATGCTGGAGCATGCCGCCGAAATCAAAGGTGCATTAGGCCGCAAAATTGCCGACAACGCCGAGCAGATACGTTTCAGCCGTCATCTTGTAACCATCAAAACAGATGTCCCTATGGACTACACGCCCGAAGACTTACGACGCACCGACCCGGACTATGCCGCATTGCGCCGTCTTTATTCGGACCTCGAATTCAAGACCTTTCTCACACGCCTCAGAGACGCCCGGACGCCGGAAAAGGCTGCTCCGGTTGTTGCCCCGGCGCAGCACAACGATGGCATGGGTTCGCTCTTTGACTTTGCAGACAACGCTCCGTCAGACGCCGCCTTTGATACCCCGGTCATAGACACGGCCGGAATCACCATCACCGATGACGCCGCGGCCATAGACGCGTGGGGCATCGAACACAGTGCCGTCGACTACCCGCTCATTGCAATGGCACTCAACGTCGAAGGCGAGAGCGCTATGTCGGCGCGACTGCTGGGCATAGCACTTTCGTTCGGCAACGAATACGCCGAATCGACGCTATACATTCCGGTGCGCAACACCATCGACAAGTCAGTGGCCGCCGCCGTATCGCGCATCATTACGCCGGACGGGCGCACCGTGCTCGGAGCAATGATCAAGCGCGACATCACCATATTGCGCCGCCACGGCATAGACATGCGGGATAATTACTACGACATCGCGGTGGCGCACTACCTGCTACGCCCCGAGGGCTCGCAGATGCCGGCCGACATCGCCGCCGAGATGCTGCAGGTGCATATACCCGACTGGGGCGTCCCGGTGCAGATGCTGCGCCGAGGCATCACCGGCGACGACACACAGACAGCCGCACGCATGGCATCAAGGACCGACATCATCCTGCGCTTGTATCGCCCGCTGCAACAAGCTGTTGCCGACAACGGACATCAGCATCTGCTCGATGACGTCGAGTTGCCCATGATACGCGTCCTCGCCGATATGGAGTATACCGGCGTCCGCATAAACACGGCATTGCTGCAAGATATTGCCATCGAGATGGCCACGCGTATCGCCGCCCTCGACGAGGAGGTCTCGCAGATGGCCGGAACGCACTTCAACACCGCATCGCCGGCACAGGTGGGCGAGGTACTCTTCGGCAAAATGCAAATTGACCCAAAAGCCAAGCGCACCAAGACCGGCGCATACTCCACCACCGAGGAAATACTGGAAAAATATCGCGCCCAATGGCCGATAGTGGACGCAATACTGCGCATACGAGCGCTCAAAAAACTGCAATCGACATACGTTGAGGCGCTGCCCAAGATGGTGTCACCTACGGACGGAATGGTACACACCACCTTCAACCAGACAGCCACGGCCACGGGGCGCCTCTCGTCCACCAATCCAAACCTGCAAAACATTCCAATACGCACCGCCGAGGGACGCCGCATACGCGCCGCATTCATAGGCACTTCCGAAGGCGACAAAATAATGTCCTGCGATTACTCGCAAATCGAATTGCGACTTATGGCGGCACTCAGCGGCGACAGCGTGATGCTCGAAGCCTTCCGCGAGGGCAAAGACATACACCGTGCCACCGCTGCCAAGATATTCCACGAAAGCGAAGACGCCGTCACCGATGACCAGCGCCGCAAGGCCAAGACAGCCAATTTCGGCATAATCTACGGCATCAGTGCCTTCGGGCTGAGCGAGCGCCTGGCCATACCGCGCGGCGAGGCCAAGGAGCTCATCGATGGATACCTGCGCACCTATCCGGGCGTAGACGCTTTTATCAAGCGCTCCGTCGAGCAAGCTCGCGAGCGCGGATACGTTGAGACCATATTCGGCCGTCGACGCTACCTGCCGGATATCAATTCGCGTAGCGCCACCGTGCGCAATTTCGCCGAACGCAACGCCGTCAATGCTCCGCTTCAAGGGTCGGCCGCCGACATCATCAAGATTGCTATGGTAGCCATACACCGCGAGATGAAGGCTCGCCGGATGCGTTCGACTATGATTTTGCAGGTGCATGACGAATTGGTATTCAACGTTGTACCCGGCGAAGAAGACGCCCTGCGCACACTCGTCAGCGAGAAGATGTCGCAGGCATGGCCGCAGTCGCCCGTGCCGCTGGACGTATCCACCGGCATCGCCGACAACTGGCTGGACGCACACTGACGCTCGGCGGCATCTGCCGACACGTATCATCGTCCCCGAATATATACGTGCCGCGCCAACATTGAAGCCGCAAAATATAGCGACAGCCACTCATTATTTTTTGGCAGATAGGCCTGACTTTTCGTACTTTTGCAGTCCGAAACGGCCTTTTGCCATATCGGCGATACAGCAAAAAGGACGCGCATTTATCTACATGTCAAGCAATCACATTATGAACAACAATCGGCCGCTCACGGCACACTTGTGCATCCTCGCTGCATGCATCATCTGGGGACTGATGTCGCCCATAGGCAAAGCAGCCATGCAAAACGGCATCGACGGCATCAACCTCGTACTCCTACGCGTCAGCGGCGCCGCCATCCTATTTTGGCTTACATCGCTGTTTACCAAGCACGAGCACGTGCCGCTAAAAGATATCTTGGCCTTCAGTGGCGCCGGAATACTCGGTCTTATCGGCAACCAATGTTGCTTTACCATAGGTCTGGGCATCACCTCACCCTCCAATGCCAGTATCGTAACCACCTCACTCCCCATCTTTGCCATGATACTGTCCGCCATCATCCTCAAAGAGCCCATAACGGGGAAAAAAGCCGTAGGCGTCGGCATCGGATGCGCCGGAGCGCTTATACTGATACTGGGCACCGCCGCCGCGCACGACTCGCGCGCCGGAGACATTCGCGGCGACCTGCTGTGCATACTTGCCCAATTGTCATTTGCGCTCTACCTTGCTTTATATCGCGACTACCTGCGGAAGTATTCCCCGATTACTGTAAGCAAATGGATGTTCACCTGGGCCACACTGCTGCTCACCCCGTTCCTATCCGGTCACGTTATATCCACCGATTGGAGCGCCGTCAGCACCGGTGCATGGCTCGGCACCGCCTTTGTGGTGGTATGCGCCACCTACCTGGCCTACCTGCTGATGCAGGTGGCACAAAAAGTTCTGAGGCCGACCGTCGTCAGCGTATACAATTACGTACAGCCCATTGTGGCCGTGGCCGTCAGCCTCGCGGCCGGAATGTGTATATTCACTTGGAAACAGGGCGTGGCCGTCATTCTGATATTCGGCGGCGTATGGCTCGTAATCAAGTCCAAATCGCGCCAAGACATGGACGCCGAAGCCGCCAAAGCCTCACACAAGACACACAAATAGCCGCGAGCCGCCGTTGGCGAACATTCACGCTGCATGATGCGCGCAAATGTTCAGATATGATAACAGTTGTGCAAAACTTTCATAAAAGTACGCTCACATTCGATACACACGGCAATATTGCGCCGAAATTTTGTTACCTTTGCCAATAGCGACACCTCCGACAACTATGTCGCCACTTGCAATGGACAACGCTCAATTGACACAGGAAACGATAATGGTGGTACTGACAGGGCTGCTGCTCAGCGCCGCCGTCATCCTTGCGTACTTCCGCCGTAAGCCTGCGGCATTGTGCGCATACGCCGGTATGTGGACTTCTCGTGCCGGCCTGTCCACCGTATGGAGCATCAGCGATATGGTACTATGGGGCTTTGCGGCTCTGATTGCCGTCATCCTCGCATATTCGGACAACCGCGACAGCGAAGACTGCGACAACGCCCGTCCTTTTGTGGTCACCGGTACACTCACCGGAGCCATTGTCGGACTGATAGTCAACACCATGGCCGGGCTGATTGGAGGTGCAGCCATCGGCGCCGTGTTCGGTATGCTGGCATATTCGCGCATCAATGCACATGCTCGGCAATATTGTCCGTTCCCGACACGACCATTTTGGACTACACTGCTGCGCACCGGCCTCGCACCCGTCGTCACTATGACTATTGTCGGCATGGCTCTGGCACGCTTGCTGACCATCACCACTCTATGACCCTCTCTGACATGAATAGAATACTGACACTTTTCACCATATTCGCGACCGCGCTGATTGTCGGCTTCGGCTCCTATGCCCAAAGGCCGCGCCTGTCTCATGTCCACCCGGATATGGCCAAAATCAAGGAAGCATCCACCGACCCGGCATCCGAGTTCTATTTTCCTCGGCTTATGAACAAGTTCTTCGAAAATGACACCTCGATGACCGCCGAACAATATCAATACTTTTACTACGGCGCCATATTCCAGGAAGACTATGACCCGTATCGTATTTCACCGTTCGAAAACGAAGTCAAGCAATTAGGACCCACATACCTTAAACGCGACCACCTCTCAAAAGGCGAATGTAGACGCATAATCAGCGTTGCCGAAAAAGTCCTCGGCGACAACCCGCTGGACCTGAGACAGCTCAACTATATGGTGTACGCCTATAAGAGCCTCGAGAAAGTCAATATGGCTAAAATATGGGCCTCTAAACTCAACAAACTACTACTGACCATAGCATCATCGGGTACAGGCGACAACCCCGAGAGTGCTTGGGTGGTAGCCTATCAAGCACACGAATACGACTTCTTTAACCTCTCCGGAACACAAGTTACGGTCACCGGGTCGGAGTTTGTCGAACCTTATTACGAAAAAGTCACGGTCAAAGTAGGCAAAAAAGACCCCAAAGAAAGTGAACACTACTTCGACCTGCACCACATGCTCGAACAATACTATCTCAAACATCCCGAGGAACTCGAGCAGCAATAGCCACGCAAGACTATGAATATCCGCAAAATACTTCTCTCCGCGATATGTATCTTGTGCACATATGCCGCAGCCGCAGCCGGTGAGACAGACGCGCTGCGCACCAAGGCCGCACGATATGTCGCACAAGGCGAATGGCTCAACGCCAGCGCAATATATTGGTTGATTCTGGACCAAGCGCCCGATGACACGGACATATACGCCGATGCCATGATCAGCAACACATTGGCAGGCGACACCACCGCCGCCATATCACTGGTACACAACGCCATGGATAATTTGGTGAATGCCGACACGCTGTTCTCGCGCATCCGCACACGCGCCTTTACATTAGGACATCCGAACATCTATCAGGACCTGCTGGTACGCACACGCGACCATTTCCCATGGATGACGCGTATGGTGGATCGCAGCCTACTCGAATACTACGACTATCGCAACGACGGCCCGCAAATGGTGGCTTATGCCGACAAGATGCTGCAAGGCTTTCCCGAAAACGTGACATACTTGCGCGTCAAAGCTCGCGGCACATTGCTTTGCGGCGACGGCGATGGGGCGGCCGACATCTGGCGACATATACTTGACCTTGCTCCGGACAACTATGACACACTTGTAGACATAGCCGCATACCTTGTCACCTGCGGTTATCGAGATGCGGCCACGCCATATATCCGGCGAGCCGTTGCAATACGCTCCACACCCTACCTGCAATCGCTGCTTGACAAGCGTTAAGGCACTTCATCGGTGTCGGCCTGTACGTCCCACCCGCATTACTATATCTGCGCTGCTTGACCCGGTGTTGAAACGCCTGACACATCAGCCTAAATGCGGCCT
>CAKTOT010000012.1 GCA_934590135.1 uncultured Muribaculaceae bacterium | reverse complement strand
AGATTCAGCTCTATGGACAAACATGCCGAGAATTACCCATCGTTTTCGCCATACGCTTTTTGTCTGTGCAACCCTATCGTTTATGTAGACCCGACAGGTAATGATGTCTTAGTGTATGACAGCCGGGGATACTTGCTCTACAGTCAAAAGAACAAGAAATATGACATGATCCAGGTTAAGAATGACGATGGCACAATCGACGATTCCCCGGAAATGAAATACGGTTCCATCCAATCCGTCAATAGATATCAGGGTAAGATAACGCCGTGGTACAGTGTAATGAAAGTCAAAGGCGATGAAAACGGCAGGATTATACACGAGTTCCTCGCATCCCACACCAAAGTGGAATGGGTGCGCATACTCATTGGAAATAGCAAGAATTCCACAAACTTCATAACGACAACGAATGAGGAAGATGCCGATGGCGCTGCAATGTTCTTGTTCATGAATCAGCTGCGATATGGTTATCACTTACGAGAGAAAATTCACAACCATTTTGGGCCTCCGGAGCCAAGCGATTGGAAAGGCGATTATAAAATAGCATACGGCATTGAATGTATACTGGGATACCATATCAAACATAAGATTTTATTTTTTGAAAAAGACGCAAATACAAACATAACACCCGCATATCATGAATTTTCACCAAAAGACAAACAACCGACACAGGATGCAATTAACGAGTACGGCATATTGCCGAAATAAAACGGTGTGGTACTATTTTGCTATTGCTATTGTACTGATATTTAGTGTGTCGGCTATGGCATCGTCTCGGCCTAAGTCCAAACAAAAATATAGAATACGACGAATTACGGAGGTTATTTTAGCTCTACAATATATGAGGCAATACATAGAGCTATTCCGGCACTTGAAGCGCACAATTCTAAGCCGTTTACATGGATGGTTTTCTCCACTAAATCAATGTATGCGTGTGACACTACGACTAATTTAGTGGGAGCTGTTTGGGCTATTAAAAACCTCAAAATTGACAATCAAGGGCTTGACTCCAGGTTGAGAGGCTTTTGTCGCTTTGGCTCTAAAACCGTTTTTTTTTAGCGAAGAAGTCGGGTCGCACTTAAAAAAGAAAACAAAGGGGGAGACGATCACGCTAAAATTCACCAATGATATAACTAAAGTTTACTGGGGTGAATTTGATCCTTATGAGGTAAAAATCATCAGGACGCAGGATGGATATAAATTCAGGCTTATGAATGGTGAATGGGCCGAACCCCAACATGAGAACTAATAAGATTTCCGGCGACTCACGTTGCCGATAAGCCGTTAAGGCTTGGCAAGGAGGCGGTGGCCCCAGCGGCAGTAGATGCACTTGCGCGTGTCGCAGTAGGCGGTGCGCAGGCGGTGTAGCGCCTGCGTGGCAAAAGCATCGTGGCACTCAAGGCCCATAGAGGCGAAGGTTCGTACCTCGGCTGTGTCTTCGGGCGGCAGACCTTGGAGCATATACACGGCGCGTTCCATGACCTCGCCATCATCGGCGAGGTAGCCGCGTGCGTATATAAGGGGCGCTACAACGTTTATTACGAGAATATTTGCAGCTCCGATGCTGAGCGATGCGCTGACCGGGCGTGCCGAAAGTGCGGCGGGCCGGTGGTGAGTGGTGAAGTATGGGTGCATCGGCGGAGCGTTGCGCAGTGCCGCGACGGCCTCGTCGGCCGAGGCTGCATTCCATGCGTCTGTGGCCGTGGCAAATCCGTTGCCGACCATAGCGGCGAGCGTGGCCAGACGGCGGCAGGGAGCATTGGCCGGACGTATGCCTCCTGTGCGCCATTGTAAGTCCGTGGGGCGTGACAGCCCGAATTTGGCGCTGAGAAATTGGTAGTCGCTTATAAGCCTGAGCGCTATGGCATCCTCTGTGGCGTCTTCGGGCGCCGGCAGCATCCCGGCTTGACCAAGCAGCATTGCCGGCGCCGACAGCGGGTCGGCTGCGTGCTTAAAGAGTATGCGCAGCGGCACACTGCGTGCCGTGCGTTCCATCGCTTCGCCGTTGACGCCGAATCCCAGGCCACGAGCCAAAAACTGGTATGCCGTTTCCAGCCAATCGCCATGGTTGCGGTCCAGTAGGTCCAGAGCTGCATCCGCCTTGGTCTGCAAGCGGTCATACCCCAACGAGGTCATCCAGTCGTCTATCCATAGGCGCGGAATTTCGGCCAGGCGGTCGCGGCACGGATAGGCATCACCTATGCGCGGTCGGGTAATGCTTTCGTATCGCTCGAGCATTTCCTCGGTCAGGGGAAGTATTGCTTGCGGTAACTCGCGCCCGTCGATATTGATGCGGCAGTCGTCTTCGCTCACCACGTGCAATATCACATTGCGGTATGCCGGGTCATTGTCGTGTCCGTGCATGTGCCAGTCCGAGGCGCGTACGTGCACCTCAACATTGCCGACCCATACGGCACGCCCGATACGTATCTTGGCGTTGAAGAAGTCCGGCCCCGGTCCGGTGTTGAGCATACCTTGGTCGATGACCTCGATTTCGCGGCCATCGACAGTGCGTAGCTCGGGAGCGCCGCTCCACATTTTGTGCTGCCAGATATGTTGCATCAGCATTTCCATACCTCACGCGAAGTTACGCATTTTCCGCGAAATACCGGCATGGCGGGCAGACGTGTCGAACTCCGTGGCCTTCGAGGGGCTCCGAGGGACAGGGTTTTGAGGGGGAGCCTCTTTGCGGATTTACGACCTTGTCTCCGCCGGTCTAATTCCACAATTTGTATAGCGGAAATTCAATATTTTGTATAGTGAAAACTCTACAATTTGTATAACAGAAACTCCACAATTTGTATAATTGAGTGGTTAATTGATTGTTGTACAGGGCGATGACGAGTGGTGCGAATTGCTTGTTTCAAAGCGGAAGAAGGACCGGTGCGATGATGGTGATAAGAGGAATGTCGCACGGAGAGATGGAGTGGGGTACGGCACTGTTTCGGGTGAAGGAAGGGGCGAGAAAAGTGAGCCTTTAGGAGGGAAATGTGGCAATTGTGAGGCGGCGAATGCCGATGTGGGCGCCATGAGCGAGCTGTGTGCATAGAAGGGCTGAAAGTTTGACGCGGAAAACGTCTGTAATGCCGCGAAAAATTCGTAAATTTGCGGCGCAATATGGATATCCTCGAAAAAATACGACAGGAAATAGCTCCCGACATTGATCGGCTCAGCACGCTCATAGCAGATCGATTGGCTACGTCCAATCCATTGATGGATAATGTGATTACCAATTATCTCAAGAGCAAGGGCAAGCTTATCCGCCCCATTATAGTGATGTTGAGTGCCCGGCTTTTCGGTCCGGTGACGGATAAGGTGCTGCACGCCGCAGCATCCGTTGAGCTGTTGCATAATGCCTCGCTGATACACGACGATGTTGTTGACGGCTCGACGATGCGTCGTGGTCGTCCGACGGTCAATGCCATGTGGGATAACCATATAGCTGTGCTTGTAGGCGATTTTTTTGTATCTACATCAATGCAGCAAGCCATAGTCACGGGTGATGCACGCATTATCGAATCTTTGTGCCATTTGGGCAAGCTGTTGAGCCTCGGCGAATTGGACCAGATATACAGTGCACGTTATCACAACCTTGACGAAGATGCATACTTCAAGATAATAGAATACAAGACGGCGTCACTATTTGTCGCGTGCTCGCAGATGGGTTGCTATGCTCAGGGTGTGGATGATGACCGCAAGGAGCGTCTCAGCGAGTTTGCACGACTGCTGGGTCTGTGCTTTCAGATACGTGACGACATCTTTGACTACTACCCGGCACAGCAAGATACCGTAGGCAAGCCTACGGCCAATGACTTGCGCGAAGGCAAGATTACCCTGCCGCTGCTGCATGTATTGCGTACCGGCACCGATGCGGCCAATGCCGAGATGGTTGAATTGAGCAAGAAAGCGTCACTCAGCGAGGACGATATTGCCCGCCTGACAGCTTATGCCATCAACGGAGGCGGCATCGATTATGCCTACGCAGTCATGGAAGATATGCGCACACGCGCTGTTGCGTTGCTCGATGGCTTCGATGACAGCGAAGCCAAGCAGTCGCTCATCGAGTTGTTCGGCTATATTATTTCGCGCCGATATTGACAAGTCGGTGTGCGAAACTACTTTGTGCCAACCAAATTATTCACTTAAATACTTATTACAGAGATGAAAAAATCCATTAAGACTATTGCAGCATCGCTTGTCGCAGCCATCGTCGCGCTTGCTCCCGCGCAATCGCACGCCATCGACTTCGGTATCCGTGCCGGACTGGATGTAACCGTTCCCGGCGGCATCAAGTCCGAAGGTGCTTCTATAGACATGTTCAAGGCCGGATGCGGTTTTCATGCCGGCGTTGTAGCAGACATCGACCTTATGTCCAACCTGTTCCTTGAGCCCGGAATGTACCTTGTATACCACAACACGGGTACGGACATACAGGCCGACACCGAACTGCTTCCGAACGTCAAGGCAGACATTGCGCTGCGTCAATTCGGATTGCAGATACCCGTACGTCTGGGATATAATTTCAATCTGGGAGTCTGCGACCTCAAGTTGTTCACCGGTCCCAGCTTCGGTATCGGGCTTTCGGGCAGCTGGAAGAATGCCAAGAAATTCGACATAGAGTCAAATCCTTACGATGAAGACATAAACCGCTTCAATATGGGCTGGAATCTCGGCGCCGGCGTTGTGGTCAGCCGTTTCTACATCGGAGCCGACTACACCTTCGGCCTCAATGATCGCTATAAAGGTGATGGCTCGTCCTGGAAACAAGGCTGCTTTGCCGTCTCGATAGGCTACTATCTGTAAGCGAGAGCACTCCGTTTGATAAAATACATAGACGGGCATCCGATATCGACATCGGGTGCCCGTCTACTTGTCAGAGGAAGAGAATGTCTAACAAAAAAACCAATGAGGAGAGCACATAAGCACGTCCGAGGGTTCGGGCGTATAAGTTTTGAAGTCAGGATCGGGCCTGTCGCTCTTTTGCTTCCTTTTCGATAAGTTCGTACTGCTCGCGGACAAAGCTCCTGTAATCAAAGAAGAAATACATCGGGTCGTAGCTTAACGAATCCATATCCATAGATTCGTAGAAGTCTTTGGCTTCATCCCAAATGACTTTGGCCTTGGTTTTGGGCAGCTTTCGCAGCATCTTGCGGTACTTAGTGCCCGCGTGGCGTGCCATGTAGGCCAAATCGTCAGTTTAGTAGTTTAGTTCGCCACATTCGTATACCACATCGCATATTCGGTATAATCGTGCGGCCGTGGCGTAGTCGCGCGCTTTTTCGGCGGCTCGTGCGGCTCCCCAATTTTCATAAATAGTACTACAGTCTCCCATAATGATGAGTCGGATTGATGTATTGGATTGATAATGTTTGATATAGATTGATAATGTCTGATGAGTTATGCTATCCGAGGTCGGACTTTCGGCGATGTCTGTCGGATTGCGCTGCAAAATTAGTCCGTCCGCATGAGATATGCAATGGCAAAACAAGGCTTGCGAACATAGAGTTCGTACGCGTAAAAAAAGAACTAAAAATTTCAAAAAAAGCGGCTTATCGCTCAGTGCTCCGAGTCAGCGACGGCGGCGAAAAAAGTCCGTGATTACGGCGGCACATTCATCGGCAAGGATGCCTTGCCGGATCACGGCTCGCGGGTGAAAAGGTGAGCGTGCATACATAGTCGAGTATCCGCGCTTGGGGTCGGCGGCGCCGATGACTATGCGCCTGATTTGCGCCCATCCGATGGCGGCGGCACACATCGGACATGGCTCGACAGTGACGTACAGTGTGCAGTCGGTCAGATACTTGGAGCCGATGGCTGAGGACGCGGCGCCTATAGCGAGCATCTCGGCATGTGCCGTGACGTCGTGCAGCGCCTCGGTGCGGTTGTGTTCGGCGGCAAGGATGCTGCCGTCGGCACCGACGATGACGGCACCTATGGGCACCTCGCCTTGGTCGGCTGCCTCATACGCCTGAAACAGCGCCATATTCATGTAATACTCATCGGTCATACTTACGCGTTTTGTGATTGGGGTATATCTTCGATGTCTAAGGACATACCTTCGGTGGCGGCTATGGTGTTCGGGAAAATCTTACGGGCTTCGGCCAACAGAATGTCCTCGTTGGGGTAAGACTTTGAGTAATGTCCCAGCACCAGACATTTCGCTTCGGCATCTCGTGCCACCATAGCGGCTTGTCGGGCGGTACTGTGTCCGTGCAACCGGGCGCGGCTTTTTTTGTCATCGGCGTAAGTGGCTTCGTGATACAGCACATCGACGCCGCGAACGGCTTCCACCGTGTCTAGATGATAAGATGTGTCCGAGCAGTATGCGTACGAGTATGATGGCGTGGGAGGCAGTGTCAGCCGCTCATTTTCAATCACTCGTCCGTCCGGCGCTATCCAATCGGCGCCCTCCTTGATGGCCGGGATGTCGTATATGGGTATATTCAGATAGGCTGCCATATCGCCGCGCATATGCCGCGGCTTGGGCTTTTCGTCAAAGCGAAATCCGACGCATGGTACACGATGGTGCAGCGGGAATGACGTTACGGTCAAAGCCCTGGTGTCGAGTATGATGTGCGGCGCGTCGTCGTACAGCCTGTCGTATATGATTTCAAATGTGGGCTCGCCCGTAGTCACACGCATGAAGTGTCGCAACAGTTCTTCGCCTTGTTCGAAGATATGGACGTGCAGGTCGCCGCCTTTGTCTTGGAGCGACAGCGTGGACAGCAGTCCCGGCAGCCCCAGGAAGTGGTCGCCGTGCAGATGTGACACAAAGACATGTCTCAGTTGTGCAAAGTGTATGCGCATACGCCGCATCATCAGTTGGGCGCCTTCGCCGCAGTCAATCATCATCAGGTTGTTGCGGTAATTGACTATCTGGCAAGACGGCATGTGGCGCAGCGATGGCGTGGCCGAGCCGCAGCCGAGGTATTGCACGGTGAATTCGGGCATGGAAGGAGTGGGAAGTGTGGCTAATGTATTGGTGAGACTAATGTTTCGACGTGGCGAAAGCCGTGTGTTTATACGGGGGTGATGCGCACTTTCAGGCCTTTGAGGCGGTGTGCACGCGCCGCCTGTTGTAATGCCGGGGCGTATTCGGCGGCCACGGCCACCAGTGCGTAGTCCGGGGCTATGGTGATATGCCCTACCTTGTCGCTCGGGATGCCGGCGTCCTTGACGGCAAAGCCCAGAATGTCGCCGCGCGAGATCTTGCGGCGCCGTCCTCCGTCAATGTACATCAGCGTATATGGCTCGCGTATGACGGCATCGTTGTCCGGTTCGGCGGGGTAGTGCGTATGATCCGTGTCGATATAAGGCGGCAGATTTTCCGAAGGGCCGAGGATGACGTATGCCGTTCCGTCGGCGCCGGCGCGTGCCGTGCGTCCGTTGCGGTGGGTGTAAGCGGCCTCGTCCACCGGCAGATGGTAATGAATGACTGCGCCAACGTCCGGAATGTCAAGGCCGCGTGCGCCCAGGTCTGTGGATACCATCACATTGGCGGCGTGCGAGGCAAAGGCTGCTACGGCAATTTCGCGTTGGCGTTGTTCCAGGCCTCCGTGGTACAATACGGCGGTGATGCCTCGGCGTCCCAATCCCGAGACTACGCGTTCGGCGGCATCGCGGTGATTGACAAAAACCATCGCGGTCTGTCCGGCGGCCAGCAACTCGCGCACCAGTATGGCCAGTGTGTCCAGCTTGTCGCGCTCGGGCGATATGACGTCCATTACGGTCAGTCGAGCACGCGAAGGTGCTGCATCGTCCTCGGCTCGGATGATCTTGGGGGTGCCGCGGTCGGCGATAAATGCCGGCAGCGATGCCGGTTCGGTGGCCGAAGTCAGCATCAGCAACTCCGAGCACGATCCTATGCGGCGCATGATGTCGCCCATTTGGTGCTCGAAGCCCAGGGCCAAAAGTTTGTCGTATTCGTCGATGACCACGCGGCGTATATTGCGTGGGATGATGGTGCCGCGTGCGATATGATCCAGCAGTCGGCCGGGAGTGGCAATGACTATGTCCGGCGGGGTGGAGGATGTCAGCGACGGTACTTCCGAATCGGCCGAGCGACCGCCGCATACCACCACAGTCTTAAGTTCGGGCGCGGCCAACGGGCGTATCACATCGTAGATTTGCTGAGCCAATTCGCGCGATGGCGCCAGTACCAGTGCCGTGGGGGCCTGACCGGGCGCGGCCGGACGCATACCGCGCAGCAGTGCGATGGCATAGGCCACGGTCTTGCCGCTGCCCGTAGGTGCCAGAAGCATCAGACGCTGCACGTGTGCATCGACTTCGGCCACGGCGCATTGGATGGCGTTGAGCCGGGTGATGCCCATACGCGCCAGCTTGGACATGAATTGCTCGGAAATCTTGCTCATAATTCGGGGGCGCTTATCGGTTGCTCTTTCGGGCAACGTTTCGGGTGCTATTACAGGAGGCTTTCGACGTACTCGTCAAAGGATTCTTCGGTGGACATAAAGTCGTTGAGGCCGACGTAGGTATTGGAGGTTCCGTCCGGAAGAATGACGATGAGTGTCGGCAGTGAGTTGACGCCGAAGGCGGTTATGATGGTAGGGCATGCATCGGCATCTACGCTGACAAAGTCGGCGTGTTCGGCGTATTTCTCGGCTGCGGCGTGAAATACGGGCTTGAATTGCTGGCACGGGCCGCACCAGGTGGCGTTGAAATCGATAAGCATAGGGCGCTCAACGGTCATATCGGGTGTCAGCAGATCGTCGTCTTCGGCTTCTTGCACGGCTTGTGCGCTGACTTCTTCGGCTACTGCTTCCTCGGTGGCGGTGCTGTCCTTGTCGCTTTTTGCGTTGCTGTCTTGCTTGTTGCCGCAGGATGCGAGGGCGGCGCACATCATCAGTGCTATAAATACTTTCTTCATAATATCGGATGCTGTTTTTTTGGGGGGGGTGATTTTTTTTGAGGGGGAGGGTAGGGTCCTTAAAGACCTTAAGGACTTTAAGGACGCGAAGGACCTTAAAGGTTTTAGGAGCCTTAGAGGTTAAGGCGTCTGATGTCTTTGGGCCTTTTTGAGAAAAACGGCGGCGACTGCCGCGCCCTGTGTACGCGGGTGCGTGGCAGTCGCCGTGAACGTTTAGTGCGTTTTGGCGCGTTGTACTATCAAGCGAGGGCTTCTTTGAGAGCCTCGTTGGTGTGATGTACGGCGGCAGCGCTCTTGGCAAAGAGGGCTTTTTCTTCGTCGTTGAGGTTGAGGTCAACGATTTTCTCAATGCCGTTGCGACCCAGCAGACAGGGAACGCCGATGCAGAGGTCTTTTTCGCCGTATTCGCCTTCGAGCAGAGCCGAGCAGGTGATGATGCGCTTCTGGTCGTGGAGGACTGCAGCGACTACGCTTGCTCCGGCTGCACCGGGAGCATACCATGCCGAAGTTCCGAGCAGTTTGGTGAGGGTTGCACCGCCTACCATAGTGTCGGCAGCGACTTTCTCAAGTTCTTCCTTGGCCAGCAGAGTCGAGGCGGGAACGCCGCGGTATGCTGCATAGCGTGTCAGAGGTATCATTGTGGTGTCGCCGTGGCCGCCGATAACCATACCTTCAACTTCGTTGGGGTTGGCGTTGAGGGCGTTGGCCAGGTTGAAGCGGAAGCGAGCGCTGTCGAGTGCGCCGCCCATACCGATGATGCGGTTTTTGGGCAGACCACTGGTCTTGTGGATCAGGTATGTCATGGTGTCCATCGGGTTGGAGATGCACAGGATGACTGCTTCGGGCGAGTGCTTGAGCACGTTGTCCATTACGGACTTTACAATCTTGGCGTTGACACCGATGAGTTCTTCGCGGGTCATACCGGGTTTGCGGGGAATACCGCTGGTGATGACTACCATATCGGAGCCTTCGGTGGCGGTGTAGTCGTTGGTGACGCCGCGCAGACGGGTGTTGAGACCCAGGATGCTGGCTGTCTGCATGATATCCATGGCTTTGCCTTCGGCTACGCCCTCTTTGATGTCGAGGAGTACGACCTCGTCGGCTACCTGGTTGGTTACAAGTACGTTGGCACATGTGGCACCTACATTACCGGCGCCGATGACTGTTACTTTTGACATAATTGTAAGTTTTATATTGGGTAATATGTTTGTGCTTGTGTATATGTGTGGCCTTCAGGCCTGTATGCTCACTGCTGCGGTCTGTGGCCGCTGCTGTCGCATTTGCACGGCAAATATACAAACTTTTTCCGTGTCGGCAGTGAAAAATTAGTTAAGAATATTGTTTGCCGGCCAAAAAGCGTTGTTCGATGTGTCAGAATGTCATTTCTGCATCGTCTGTGTCCGCGACCTCCACGGTCATCGGGGCACGCATACACACAAAAAAGCACCGCCTGCCGAAAATTTCGGCGGGCGGTGCTTATGCGTGTGTGCTTGCTGACATTATTTGCCAAAAGCCTCAGCGGCGTTCTTCAGGTTCTCGGCAGCGTTCTTGACGGCTTTGACATCCTTGGAAGCTTTCTGAACCTTTTCGGCGGCATCGTTGATAGCTTCAGAAGCCTTGTTGGAGGCTTCTTGCTCGGCTGCGGTGGCTGCTTCGGCGGTGGTAGCGGCTACGTCCTCTACGGTGGCGGCAGTCTCTGCGGCTGCTTCGGGAGCGGCCTCTACGGCAGCTGTGCTGTCGGTTGCCGTGCTATCGTTAGCGTTATCGGTTTTACCATTGCCGCAAGCGGCGAGACTCAGTGCTGCAAATACGGCAGCTACATAAAGCATCTTTTTCATAATTGTATGTATTTTAGTTGTTTGTTTCGTGTTTTGTCTGTGTGTCATTGTCTGACACGCCATATATTGATACAAATAATGTGCCAAACGTGACAATGTCAGTCGTATGGGCGCATCGAAAGGACGGCGCAGATGCTGTCTGAAAACTTTTTTCGGTTTTACCATTTACGTTTGCGTCCTTTGCGGTATATATTCAAAGAGTGTAATCCCTCCTAACGATACGGTACATACTGAAATGATATATAACGCAATCAATTATTTCGATCAATTAAACGATGCCTGCATCCGGTACACGTCTGTCATGTCTGACACTTTTGGCATAACTTATGGCACAATGTGCATCGTAATGTATATCCTTATTCCGCTGCTGTGGACTGCGGCACTGATATGCTCGGCTCGGTTGCTGATGCTTTATGGCTATAGCCTTCGAGGCGGCGTCAAATGCGAGGAAAGAAGATTCAAGATAGGCCGAATATTATTTTATGTCGGATTGGGCATTGTCGGGGTCACGATATTGTTTTACGCCGTCACCTTCGGATATGTAGCTCTGAAATAACTCGGGGCGGTCTTAGTGTAATTGTTTTCAGAAATCTAACCTTACGGAATTCTTTAGAGACTCATGTTTGAATATCTTCTGATACTTGGCTTCTGTCTGGCAGTACACGAGTGCGGCCACTTCTGCTTTGCCAAGGCTTTCGGCGTGCTTGTGTATTCGTTTCAGGTATTTATGGCTCCTATAGCGGCGTTGTTGCGCTATTATCCCAAGCAAGGATGCCTGTGTATACTCGATGTCGAGGCTACGCCCGACAAAGATAGTGAAACCGATGCTGACGATGACGAAGGTGATGCCGTCGCCGACAATGTCTCTGCATCGACCGAGCAACGCAGCAGTTGCTTGATACGCATCCCGTTGCCGCGCCCCAAGGGCGAAGTCTCGCCCACATCGTGGCGTAATACCGCCTTCGGTCTCGGATGGCTGCCGGTGATGGCGTATGTGCGCATGGCCGACAGCTACGGCGTGGACGGGCACGAGCCTTTGCCGTGGGAACTTCGCTCCAAGCCCGCATGGCAGCGGCTGCTGGTACATAGCGGCGGCGTGATGGCCAATATCTTGTTCGGACTGCTGGCTTTTGTCGTAGCTAATTACATTTGGATGTACAATTCCGACCCGACATATCTGCTTGCCGCCGTTGGCGGTGGCTTGACTCAATGCTGGGACGCGCTGTCATTTTTCTTGGCGCATCCGTTGGCAATATTCGGCGTGGGCGGCGGCTTTGAAGCAGCGCCGTTGATTGTCTGCAAGATGCACGGCATAGTGTACTTCACGGGACTTCTGTCCATAATCTTGGCCGTAGGCAATGCGCTACCAATCCCGGGCCTGGACGGCTCGCGCATGCTTCTCAATCTTGCCGAGATAGTCACGCGACGTGCCCCTTCGGAACGTCTTCGTCGCAACATCGACATCGTCGGCGGACTTCTTGTCTTTCTATGGATAGTCTACCTCGTCATCTCGTGGATAGCGTGAACGCTGATAATATATAAATCACTAATAACCAAACATAAACAACAATCATTATGAAAGATTACAATCCCGAATCGGAACAACCGATGACCGAACCGCAGGGCGAAGCCGCCGAGACCACAGACAATCTGTTTACTATCCCGCCGCTGGCCGAGCGCGACCCCGAGTCGGTGGAGGATGACAGTATCTCGGGCTGGATGCTGTATATGTACGTTTGCATCGGACTGGGCGCTTTCCTTAGCTTGCTCAGCCTTAAGGAACCGGGCGTTACACCAATCTTCCGCTATGCCGTCTGGATCAATCTGGCTTTCGCCGTATATGTCATCGTGGCCGCGTACAAGCGTATGCGCAACGCGGTGTTCCTTGCCAAGACGTATGTATGGGTCTCGCTACTGACCAATGCCTTTATGGTGCTACGCGGAGCTCTTGTCACGCCCGTAGGCAGCGGCCTGAACACTTTCACAGCCTTGAGCGCCGTCATCTCCGCCGCCTGGCTGTACTTTCTCTATAAAAGCAGCGCTATCGAGGCTCGTTTTCCGCGTAATATGCGCCGTGCATTCGTCTGGGACTGGGTCGCAATACTCGTGGCTTATGTCATTCCATTTTTCGTGATTGCCATTCAGTCTTACCGGACGACCGACGCCATCGAATACACCGAAAATGCCCCCGACCCACAGGCCATAAAAAAGCTCAAGTCCGAAATCGCGAAGCTGAAAAATCAATGCCCGACGACCCGGAACTGCACAGAAATTTATAGCGTAGATTACAGCGAAGAAAGCAATATAGTATCGATGCGCGTGAGTACGCCATTGCCCGTCAAGGACACAAAGAGGTATAAGAAGTTGGCAAAAGATTATATTATGGCTTCATATATGTGCTCAAGCGACAAGACTATTCTCAAAACTCTTGCGGCAGCAAGAGCATCACTAAAACTTACAATGTCAAGCTTTACCAATATGAAAAATATAACCATCGAATTAACTCCGGAGGATTTTGATTCGATGTGTCGTGATGGGAACGAGAAAGAGCTATGCGTCCGGTTGCTTAAAGCCTCTGCAAGAGTGGAGAATGAGGGTTGCCCATATAACTTGGACTCTGATGTTACAATGTTATCCGCAGCGACTGACGATGGCAGGCTGGTGTATACGTATAAATATAGTTCTTCTTATGCGCCGGAGGAGAAATACGTATGGGATAACGCCAGGGCTGCAATGAAATCAGAAAACAAGCGTGATTTAGTCAATGATTTAGCCTCCGATGTCTTAACCGCCCAATTAACTTCGGTAATCAATACTGCCGGATACGGACTACGATACGTCTATACTTCTGAAAACGGCAAGTATACCGCTACTATAGAGATCTCGCCCGAGGAGTTTGGTGAGCTGTACGAAAGCATACTCAGAGCAAAATGATCCTGCGTGTCCTTTATTTTGGGACAGAAACAACCAATTCTGTCCTAAAATAAAGGATAGCCATTTTTGACTTGTCCTTAGTTTGTTTATGCGCTAAAAATCAATCCTATATCCGAAGGTGTCTCAGAAGATTAAACGTATTGCCGTATATGTCGGCATTGCCGTAGCGGCGGTTCTGCTGACCATAGGCGCGTGCTGGGTGGCCGTGGACACCAATGCCTCGGGGCGAGTCTATGATAACGTCGGCCAAGTGCCGGCTATGCGCTACGGGCTGTTGCTCGGCACCTCGCCGGTGACGCCGCGCGGTACGCATAATATCAATTTTGACACCCGCATCAAGGCCGCTGCCGAGCTGTATCATGCCCGAAAGGTGCGGTATATCATAGCCTCCGGCGGCGACTATCGCCGCGACGCCCAAGGCAATGCCGTGCGCTACGGATGCGATGAACCTTATGAAATGCAACGCGCCCTCATAGCCGCCGGTGTGGATTCGACACACATCATACTCGACTACGAGGGCACGCGCACATTATATTCCGTGGCCAAGGCGCGACGCGTCTATGGCCTTGACTCGGTGCTGCTTATTTCGCAGGAATACCATAACCGGCGTGCCATTTGGCAGGCCGATCATTACGGCCTGTATGCCGTGGGATACAATGCGGCACACAGCTCGGAGCGCGGCAACATCATCCGCAATACGCTGCGCGAAACGCTGGCACGCGTAAAGCTGTATATAGACTTGTGGTTCGGCGCCGAGCCGCAGTTTGCTTCGGCACCCGATCACAAGTAGTCGCGTCGCCCCATCATTCTATGCAAGTCCTCGGCGGAGGCATCGTCCACGGTGTCGCCGCTTTCGCTTTCGAGGACGTACAGAGCCAGGGCATCGGTCATCAGAATATCGTCATGGCGACCGCGCACGGCTCCGTAGCTGCCATCGTCGCGGCGCATATACGATGCCAACTCGTCCACGGCTTCGGTGTCCGGCTCGTCAAGGGTGCCGTCGCGCACGGCTGCTACAAGTGCGTCTATCACCAGAGGCTTGGTGTTGCGGTTGGTGTGAAATCCCACGCGCCGTCCGGGTGCATCGTCTATGGTGCCGATGGCACGACGTCGATACAATACGGGGTAGTCACGTGCCAGACGCTCGAGCACGGGAAAGCTGTCGCTGCTTTCCAGCGTATTGCTCTCAACTACCAGTAGGGCGTAATTGTAGGCCTTGGCCAAGTGCATCGCTATGGACGCCAATCGGTCATGGTCGATATGTCCGCGCCACCGGGCGCAGACGCGTGTGCCATCGTCGGTATGTCGCAGTATGGTCACCACCGAGTAATCGGCGCCGGCACTGCGCCCGCCCACATCGACGGCTGCCACGTACGAATAATCGGCAACGGGATCTTCCCATACGCGCAAGGCACCGCGACTGTCTTCGGACCACACTCCGGAACGCCAATCAACGGTGCAGGTGCGCAGCGCCGGTCGGCATCGCCGCCGCATACGCTCGGTCCATCGCACGTCAAAGACATTGGCTCCGGTGTTGCGAAAGGCCTCTTCTGCCGTAGTCGGATACTCGGCTTTGAGAGCCTGTGCGTCCTGCATTTCGAGCGCTTTGGCGTGATACCATGCCACTTGGTCGAGGCACAATCGGATGCCGTTGTCTCCCTGAGGCGTGAGCCAGAGATTGCGTTCCTCGTCGGTCAACGACTCCCATAGTTCGGCCACCTGAGCCTCGGTGTCCAAGGGCCTACGGTCGCGGTAGATGCCGATTTCGTACCACGGCACAAAGACGGCGCGTTTGTCGCCTCGTCCGCCGGCGCACCGGTGCCACTCGTGATAGAAGTAATTGCCCGTGCCGTTGGCCGTGGATTCGATGACGACCAGCGTCAGCGGCTCGATGGGTATGGTACCGCATACCGAGCACATCAGCGCCACGGGCGATCGCTTGGTCGTGTCGGGCCAATAGGCCATCTCGGAAAGGTGGGCCATCTTGACGTCGCTGCCGCGCATGGCATCGGGCTTCTCGGCGCTGGTGACCACCACGTAGCAGTCGCGTCCGGCTATGTGCCGGGTGTTGGCGCTGCGCTCGTAGGGCAGGAAGCGCAGGGGCTTGTCCTCGTGCCACAAATCCTCGGGATAATGCTCGGCCAAAAGGCTGTACATTCCCAGGATGAGCTTGGATGTATCCTTGACGTGTGCCGCTATCAGCGAATTCCATCCGCGACGGTGACATATCTGTATCCAGGCCATATATATTTGCACCAAGGTACTGCCGCCCCATTGACGGGCTTTGAGCAAAATCATACGCAGCGGGCGGCCGGCACGACGGTCGCCTTCGAGGATGGCGGCCACGCGCCTTTGAGGACGGTTGAGTATGAAAGGCTCGAGCATTCCCGTGGTCTTGTGGCGTATGGTGACGCAGCGGGCGCACCAAAATTCGAAGTCGCAGCGGCATCGTGCATCGACCCAAGCATCGGCGCAGGTCTTGGTAGAGGCAACGTCCATTTCGCAGGGGACGTATGCGTGACGGGCGCGGACGTCTATGGCGCCGGCGGGCGCTACCACGCGCTTGCGCCTGCCGCTACTGCCGCGACCTATTAGTGGGTCAAAGTCTTCGGCCTGCAGACGTAGCTGTCGGCGTGTCAGGTCTTCGGCCAATATAGCTTTGTAATCGGTGTTTTCCATCGTCTTGTCAGGGGCGTATCTTAGTTCTTGACGGTCGTAAAAGTAGGCGCGGATATATGCGCATCGGCGCTGACGCCGGCCTCGATACTCAGCCATAGCGAGGTGATGCGGCGTGCTGCGGTATGCACGGTCAGCGGCGTGCGCATGGCTCCGGTGTAGCTTGTGCGGCAGATGCATAGATGGCGTGGCGACAGGTACATACGCTCGGCTGTGAGGTCGCCGTCCACATCGGCGGCATCGATGTTCCATGTCAGAGTGCGCAGGGTGGCCTGTGTACCGAAGGGGGTGCGTGCGCTCCAGTGCACTTCAGTATTTCCGGTCGGTGCGGACGTGTCGTCGTAGTCCAGGATTCGGCCTTCGGCGGTGGCGGCGAGGGCGTTGTCGGTGCCGCCGAGAGTGGCGATAATGCCGGGATTGTCCACACTGTATCGAGCCAGACCATGACGACTGCTGTAAATATAGATGCTTTGACCGGCGGCAAAGACGGCCAACTCGCGTCGCCGCGGCAGCCATAGCAGTTTAGAGCCTCCGACCGGCACATCGGTGGTGATGGTCTCGACGCGAGTGCCGCGCAATATGTCTATATGTCCGTAGCACAGAACGTATACGGCATCATCTCCGGCACACATGCTCTGCGGCCCGACGGGAACGGAATTGCTGATCAAGGACGCGGCCATGGACGTGGCATCGCTTGCGACGGTGACCATACGTATGCCATCGCCGCTACCGCAGTAGAAACGGCTACGGCCGTAGTCCCATGCGCCGCCGGCACATGGTGCCGCTGTCAATACGCGTACATCGGCCGGCAAGGTCAGGGTGCAGCACGGCGTTGACATTCCCGGACGTGTGGCCGCCGTCAGGCCGCGTACGACTGCGCCCACGGCATCTCCGGAGGCCGTGGCGTCATCGCCCGGGTCGGCGGCACTCTGAGGCGTGACGGGCTGCATGCTGCTGTCGATGGCAAAGGCGTAGGCGCCGTCACCGGCCGCTTCCGCATCGGCCGTATGGCGGTAGTGAGTGCCGTCGATATCGAGGTCTACCTGTATCTTGACGGCACTCGGATGCGGATATACCAGTAGCGGTGACAGTCGTATCGGCGCGTCCGTGGTGCCGCTGCCGCGCCACACCACATCACGATGTCCGTCGGCAAATGATACGCGCACACGTCCGCTCCAGGCCTTGTCGGCCAGCGCGGCGGCGTACATTGCCGGGTTGTAAGCCCCGGGACGCACGGCATGCACGCCGCTCCAGAGTGTCGCACCGGCGGCCTTGGCGCACATCTCGGCCACGAAACCGCCGGGTAGGGCTGCGGCGACGGCTCGGGGTGGGGGACAGGCTGTTCCGTCTCCCATATCGAAGGTCCGGCTCCATCGCCCTTGGCTCAGGGGACGGCTGACGGCGGCTATGGCACGTGCGCTTTCGTCAAATCGGGCCAACGCCTCGGCCACATGGCGGCGTGAGGCCGCCGGGCGTGTCGCTGCCACTCCGGCGATGCCGCAGATGCTGACGCGCACATATTCGGTGCCGGGTGTGCGCCCGAAGGATGCACGCACGTCTACGGCGGAAGTGTCTATCGGCGGCATTGGCGGAGTCATCTCGAGCACCAGGCGTGCCGCGCGCTGTGCCAATAGGGTATCGGCGCCGGCGCCGACGGTGACACGCACGCGAAAACTGCGTACAGTCAAGGTCTTGGCTGCAAGGGTCTTGCCGTCGGCGCAGTCGTAGGATATGGCGGCGGCAAAGGGGTCGGCCTCGCCGGAGGTCAGCAACACCGTCGGGGTGGCGTACAATGTGTTGCCCTCGGCATCAAGGATACGACACCGGGCAAGGCTTGGAGCGATGGCGGCACCGGCGGCGCGGGCGCTGTCGAGGGCATCGTCGTAGGCGCGGCCGATGTCTCCGGCCAGGGCCTTGCGGTCGGCGGCGGACAGCGGCATCGAGGAGGTGTACTGCTGAGACAGAACGCGCGAGGGTAGGGCCACGGAGATGTCCCCGGCACTCTCGGCGGTGATTGAGATGGCCGGGCGGACGCTGCTGTCTGTGCGCCCTATCGCCCAAGTACTATCGATGTATTGCGCGATATACGCCCCGGCAGCGGTCATTATCGTCATGCTTTCGCCTCCGTCATCGAAGACTGCACACCACGGCGCCACGGCGGTATTGCCTATGGAGGTGACGGCCGCCGTGCCGGTGTCGCCGGAATTGAGCGTGACTATGCCGATTTCGGTGTTGCGATGTAAGGCCAGGCGCTTGCCTGCGGCCGTATCTACGCACGCCAACGGACGCCATCCGCCCGAGACAACGACGCGTGGAACGCCCGTAGGGCATAGCACCTCGCCGCGGTTATCGGCCGGGCGTAGATTGTGACATTGGACGACTTGCAAGGCTCCGGCCTTGCTCAAGTTCTTCGGATTTTCGATAAGCATTGTCATGGTATATGAAGGTGTTGGTGTAAAGTGTAAGATATTGGCGTAAAAATAACGTAAGGTGTGGGCGCAAAGGCATTTACGCGCCTTGGCATATTTGACTCTTTCGGATATGTACGTGCCTTTCGGGCCTATGTGTCTTTCGGATATGATGATGGGCAGTGCGTCGCCTCATATTCGGATGAGATAGGCTTCGACCGCTTACAGACCGCACCTTATCGTGTCTGATACCGCAAAGTTACGCCGTATGTATTCCGTCGATACTGCCGATGACGCCGTCTACGCGCCATACAACCGCTTCCTCCACCCCCTACACAAAAAATGTGGTGCGACCATATGGCCGCACCACATTATAAAATGTCGTGCTGTCTTTCGAAAATAGATTATTTCTTGGCAGCTTCGATGGATGCTTTACGGAATTCCTTCATAGCCTTCTCAATTTCGAGCGAAGCTTTGCGAGCGCGTGCGCCGGCAGCCTTATTTCCTTGTTCGGCCTGAAGAGCGGAGTCCTTTGCAAATACAGCGTAAGCAGCTGCTACTTTTTCGATGATTTCTTTCATTGTTAATGATGTTTTGAGGGTTAGGGATATCATTTTTGCGCTGCAAATATACAACAATTCCCACAATATCAAATAATTTTACTTCAAAAAGCAACTTTTTTATCCAAAAATCCCGTTTTTTTGCCTCGTTTCACCCCATAACGCCGCTTTACGCCACCTCGGATATTCGATATGTAGCCGGATATAATCAATTGTCCTATCCCCCCAAAAATGCGTAATCATTCGAACTCTGTATCTTATAATGTATTTGCAGTCTAATCGCTTTCTATTCCAAAATAACCGGTCATTTGCCCGCTTGTTTGGAATAGAAGTCGGCCGTCACCGCTCCGCGCCCTCATCTTCCGGTCGTTATTTTCCCACCCCGGGCGCTCACCTTCCCGCCCTGCGCTCTCGCTTTTACACTTCGTGCGAGTCGGTTAACTGTCTGAGCTACAAACGCCCTTACCGGATTCGGAGTCGAACCGGGTAAGGGCGTCGTTGCTTTCTTTATATTCGGTTTGGTGTATGCGTATCGTGCAGGTACTGCCGTGTCAACGTGCACTCGAGCTGTAGTTGGGCGCTTCGCTGGTGATGGATACGTCGTGCGGATGGCTTTCGTTGACGCCGGCGGCGGTGATACGCGTGAAACGTGCCTGATGCAACGCTTCGATATCCTTGGCTCCGCAATATCCCATACCGGCACGCAGTCCGCCAATCATCTGATATACAACCTCGTAGAGCAAGCCCTTGTAGGGGACGCGGGCGGCTATACCTTCGGGCACGAGTTTCTTGGCATCCGTTTCGGAAGCTTGGAAATAGCGGTCCTTGCTGCCGCGTTCCATGGCTTCGAGCGAACCCATGCCGCGATACGATTTGTACTTGCGGCCGTTAAAGATGATTGTGTCGCCGGGAGATTCTTCAACGCCGGCCAACATTCCGCCCAACATCACCGAATTGCCGCCGGCGGCCAGGGCCTTGACGATGTCGCCGCTGTAGCGTATGCCGCCATCGGCAATCAAGGGTATATCGTACTCTTTGAGCGCCTTGGATACATCATATACTGCGCTGAGTTGCGGCACGCCTACGCCGGCAATGATGCGTGTGGTGCATATCGACCCCGGGCCGATACCTACTTTGACGCCGTCGGCGCCGTTGTCCGCCAGGAAGCGGGCGGCCTCGCCGGTGGCTATATTGCCGACGACGACATCTACGCGGTCGCCGAAGGCGTCCTTGACCGAGCGCAGGGTGTCAATGACGCCGCGACTGTGTCCGTGCGCCGTATCGATGACCAAGGCGTCCACTCCGGCATCCACCAGCGCGGTGGCGCGTTCGAGGCTGTCGGCGGTGACGCCTATGCCGGCGGCCACACGCAGACGGCCCAAAGCATCTTTGCATGCATTGGGCTTGTCTTTGGCTTTGGTGATGTCTTTGTAGGTCACCAGTCCGACTAAGCGTCCCTCGGCGTCCACCACCGGGAGCTTCTCGATTTTGTGACGATGCAGTATGCGGGCGGCGTCTTCGAGCGTCGTGCCGGGGGCTGTGGTCACGAGCCGTTCGGAGGTCATTACGGCCTTGATGGGACGGCGCAAGTCGCTTTCGAAGCGCAAGTCGCGATTGGTCACGATGCCGACCAGAATACCGCCGCCATCCACCACCGGAATACCGCCGATATGATACTCGGCCATCAGCGCCAAGGCGTCACCCACGGTCTTGTCCGGGGCTATGGTCACCGGGTCGTAAATCATACCGTTTTCGGCACGCTTGACCATGTGTACTTGGCGAGCCTGTTCGGCGATGCTCATATTCTTGTGGATGACGCCGATGCCGCCTTCGCGCGCAATGGCGATGGCCATAGACGCCTCGGTGACGGTGTCCATAGCGGCCGAAACCACAGGAATGTTCAGGGTGATGTTACGGGAAAAGCGAGTCAGTAGACTGACGTCTCGCGGTAATACTTCCGAATATGCCGGTATGAGCAGCACATCGTCGAAAGTCAGACCGTCCATAAGGACGCGGTCGGCAATAAATGACATAGCGGTATAGATGCTGAGGGGTTAGTATTTATTGCCCACAAAGGTAACACTTTTCGCCCGATTGCGCAAATGGAGGTTATATATTGCATATACACCCCGATCCGACCGAGAAGGAAGATATGTGTGCTATGCGGATAAGGTCGAGATTGGGCCGGTTCCCGATGCTTGTCGGCTGACATCGGCCGTCAGGTTTGCCTACAACGATCATTGGATAAGTACATTGCCGCCGAACCGGATTTTTATGAAAAGAAATTTAGGATGTTTAGGCCACATAAACGCTTGTGTCTGAAAATAAAATACTATCTTTGTAGCTAAAGATAATGTCGTAACGGCAACGCATATTGTTTAACGTCTAAGGCTACCTTATTTAAAGATGGAAGATTCTATTTACCTAACTCCAAGACAAATACTGGCATACTTGTGCGATTTGGAGTCCAAAGTGCCGCAACGGAATACAAGACCGTATGAGGCAAAAGGCAATTGGAAATTTGATTCGGACCGAGGACTGGAACGCGAGGCCGAGAGTATATTGTCACATGTCGGACTGGACAAATGTACGCCTAAGTGCTCTTTTGCCAAGACGCCTGACGGCGTTGCCGGGATGACGCAGAACACCCCGTCACCATTTGAGATTACGATAACCGTATCGGATAAATTCAGAGGCAAAGCCACGGCATGTCGAGCCATTTTGGCACACGAGATATGCCATAAGGTGATATTTATGAACGGTATAGATTATAAGTATCCGGCACCGGAAGCCCTAAACGAGATTTTCGTGGACTTGTGTACGATTTATATCGGATTGGGGAAGACTGTGCTTGACGGATACATTGACGAAGATACCGATACGCTAAAGATGGGCTATCTCAAACCTGATATGTATCGCCAGGCATTCAAGATAATGCAGAATGCAACCGGATTGTATGACAATGCCGGGTTGGTGTGTATCTCGGACCCGCTGCTTGAAGACGCCATTGACAAGTGGCAGCACACTCAGAATCAGCGCGAAGCATTGAAGCAAGCTTTTATGAAGGAAGAGGCTGCCGTAGCCAAAGTCAATCGCGACATAATATTGCTGCGTCAGATGCTTCGACAAGTGTATATGGAACATGGCAAGGCTTTGCGCGACCTTTCGGAGACATACTCATCTTTCGGACTGTTTGACGACACTATTGCCGGGTGTCCGCTTCGACGTTTCAAAGCCTTATACGAGACATTGTTCGAACGAGCCGACAATACCCGAGTCGACAAAATACGGGAGAGTATCAACCGGTTGTTGCTCGACCTTGCAGACGAGTATGCCAAGGGGGATTTTGACGCGCTTGACTATACGGAAGTCTTGTGCCCGAACTGTGGCAACAAATCGCACTTCAATGCCGTGGGTCGTGAAACAATCATCAAATGCCCGAGCTGCGGCACACATTTTTGCATAAACCAAAATGCGTTGAATATCCCCGCCTTACGTTTACGCAAAGCTAAAGAGGCCGAAGCCAAGGCTAAAGAAGTCGAAGAAATCAGGCGCCAGCGCCAAGACATCGAAGCCGAGCGTCAGCGGCTCAAAAACCTCGCGGCCCGCCAACGCCTCGAGGTGTCCGAAATGCGCGAAAAAGCATTCGATGAAGGCCAAGATGCCGCCATCAAAAAAGCCCGGGAGCGCTATCGGTATTACATCGATCGGTTGCCGCGATGGCTGCGCCTGCTCATCGGCAATCGCCTGCCTAAGGAAATATGATATTCATACCTCATCCGTAGCTGACGAACCAACGAATCCAATTTTCAGCGCATAAAAGCCACCTATCTCTTTCGGTCGTATTTTGGCGGCTCGAGGTAATAGACGCTCTCGCCGTGTTCGTCATATTGCGAATTGTGTCCTACCACCCTAACTTCATATGGTTTATCGTGGGAGTATATATCCTGAGGTAGTTCCACTTGCAATAGGTAGCAGGTGTCATTGCCGACGCTGTTGCCTTTGTCTTTCATTGTAAGCGGTTGGACGGAGTATATTTCCAACGGTTTGCCGTCTACATATACGTCAAAAGACATATATTGAGGATCTATCGTAACGATGGAGTTCTTCTCGGCGTCAGCCTTGTCTACAAAGTTTTGATAGGCGATGACCTTTGTGACGCTCATCGGGCGCGTATAGATGAGCATTTCTCGTCTGCCGCCATATTCCAAAAATGCGGTCGTGCCGTACAATTCAAGCTTGCCGTATCGAATGTTTAGCGTGATGTCACGGTCTGCTATGACGTTCCATGCCCAAAATTCGAGTTTCATGTCCTCGGGTGCCACTTGCAGCATACGCGGATACTCGTTGATACGCATGGCCGCAATAGCGGCATACTTTCCTTTGGGGATGCTGTCAAGGGTGTAATGGCCTTGAGCATCGCTTGCCGTTTCGTAGGCTTCTGTGAAATCGGGGTTATATATAAGGACTGTACAGGAGTCAACGGGGTTGCCGTTGTAGTCAGTGACCGTACCGGAGATTTTGACCGTGTCCGTTGCAAAAGCGGCAAGCGAAAATACACAAGCGCATATAGCGCTCAAAAAATGCTTTTTTTTCATAATGCAAATATGATTATTTGTAGCTTCTACGGAGTTTTACGTACTCACTTTTTGGCGGGGGTGACGGTGTAGCCGATTTTGTCGAAGGCTTTGGTATAGTCTGCGGGAGTGGCTTTACGGCTGTCGTAGACTATGGTCACGGTTTGATCGTCGAGGTTGGTGGTGATGTGTTTTGTTCCTTTGACAAAACGGATGTTTTGCTTGATGCGGTTTTCGCAGCTTGAGCAGTGCATCTGCGGGTCGGTGGTCACTACCAGGGTGTCTATGGGATTGGCTTTGGCCGGCTTTGTGGCCTGCTCGGACTTGACGGCTACCGAATCGGTGGCGTTATTTACGGCGGTGGCTGCGGTGGCAGCGAACGCTACCAGTAATGCAGCACCTAAAAGTATGGTTTTCATTTCGATATGTGTTTATGATTGTGCTATATTCTATGATTGGATGATGGTCGTGCTCAGAATTTTTCGAGTTTGAAGCGTATGCCGATGTATGCCATTGCGCCGTCTGTCGGGCCCCACACTTGTGTGGCATCGAAGCCGGGAAGCCACGGATTGGAAGCGCCGATGACGGGTGTACTTATCTTGTAGTTGGTGAGATTTTCACCGCCGATATACAGGTCAAACAGGCGAAATTCGCGAGTGATTTGGGCCTGCAGATTGAAATATGTCGGGTATTCCGAACGGTCGTACATTTCGCCTCGTCCGTTGAGCTGTCCGGTGATATCGAAGTGCCAGATGTCCATCGGAGTCTTGTACGACAGCGTCAGCAGCCCTTTGTAACGCGATGTCAGAGGACGCAGGCGCAGTGTGCCGTTGTATGTCGTGCGTGCATCGTTGAGACGGAAGGCGGCAGTGGCGCTGAAGCCTTCGAAGAAGGGGTAGGTGGCGTCTATCTGTGCAGTATGGCTGCGGCTTGTGCCGTCCAAATTGCTGAAGTATACGCTATTGGGGCCCATGGCTCCATCGACATCTATGACCATCTGGTCGGAGAAACGCGTGTAGTAGTATTCGGCATTGAGTTCGAGATTCTTGCCGGCTACGGGAACGTTGAGCGATGCGGACAGACCGTAATTCCACGCTTTTTCTTGGTTGAAGTTTTCGGCGAAATAGAATGTGCGGCCGCAGGCCAGCAGCGGCGTATTCTCGGCCAAGGCGTGTGGCGTGCGATAGCCTTTGCCCACGGCGGCGCGTAGCGTCAAGACCTTGACGGGCGTATACTTGATGTGTAGTCGCGGCGTGACAAAACTGCCGTATACCGACGAGTGGTCCCAGCGTATGCCGGGCATCACGGTCCAGCGGTCGCCGTCCTTGAAGGTGTACTGGGCGTATACGCCGGCGGTGGTCTCGGCCGGGGTATGTCCCATGGTCAGGTTGGGCGAAAGCACTTCTTTGAAATAATCGTGATTGAGGCTTGCGCCGACGCTGATGTTATGCGCCGGGGTGATATCGCTCTCGAAAAGCAGTTGGGCATATCCGTTTTTCTGCGTGACGTCGTAATCGGTTGTCCCGAAGGTGTTGGACGCATCGTGCCACGAGCCGTGCAACATCAGCGCCAGGCTGCTGTTGCCCGTGTCTTGGAACATATAGGCGTTTTTCCACTGGGCTTCGTAGCGATTGGTGGTGACGCTGACGCCGTAATACGGGATGGATGCGTCCATGTGCCCGTGGCGGCTCATGCCGCTTGTGCGCTCGTCGCGCAGCACGCGCACGCTCAGTTGCGATATCCAGCTGTCCGAGACGTATGCCCAGCGGTCCATGGCGTTGTACTGACGTATACGCGGCATATCCATAAAGCCGTCGCTGTTGCCGTCGTGCTCGCGCTGGCGATTCTCGAAGTGCAGCAACAGTGAGGTGGACAGCTTGTCATTGAGGTGGATGCTGCCATCGACATTGGCTTCGAACTTCAGCTGCGAGTCAAAATACGCATTGGCGCGGACGCCGTCCGTACCCTGCGGTTTGAGGAATTCGATGTTAATCTGTCCGGTGATGCTCTCGTATCCGTTTTTGACACTTGCCGCACCCTTTGATACCTGTATGGACTGCATCCACGGCCCGGGCACATAGCCGAGGCTGTACGGTATGGAGGCGCCGCGCAGGTTGGGAATGTTTTCGGTCAGCATCTGGACGTAAGTCCCGCTCAGCCCCAACAGCTTGATTTGCTTGGCGCCGGTGGCGGCGTCCGAGTAGCTGACATCCACCGAGGGATTGGAAATGAAAGACTCGCTGAGGTTGCAGCACGCGGCACGGCGCAGCTGCCCCAAGCCGATGATGTCCGTATTGGTGGTGCGTACACGCGACTTGACGCCCTGTCCGGCGCTGACGACAACGCCGCGCAGCGTGGTCACGCTGTCCGTGTCGGCGACTTCGGACGCAGATGCGCCGCCGTACGCCGTCGCTGTCGCTGCGATACTTATAATAATCCTATTCAACTTCATAATCCTATGTAGGGGACAGGCTTGTACACCGACCGTCCCCGTTTACAAGCGCAAAGTTATGCAAAAAGCGCAATACCGCCAATACTCATTAATCGGTATGTCGGCATGCGGCGCGGCGATGTCGCCGGGTGGCCAAAGCCCGCAGCAACGGCCACCGCAGCAGCCACAACACACGGCGATGACGCCGACTATGCAGAGGCGTGCGGCGCGCCAGATGCGTAATCTCGCGCAGCGGCTTGTAGTCTTGCGGCAACCATATTCCGCGACCTATCAGGAATATATGCATCAGTCCCAACCCCCAGCGCACCAGAGCGGTTCGCGGCATCGTGGTCACGGCGCTGACGGCTTCCCAGACGCGGGCTATGCCTTCGGGCGTCACCTCGGACATGGAAGATAGCGTCCCGGAGCGGTGACGGTATTCATAGGCGATGACATCGGGAAGCAAAACCACCATGCCCGTAGCTGACGAAGTCAGCAAGAGTTGCAGCATCGCATCCTCGGCATTGGTGATCGATGGATGCGTGTCCCAGTTGATACGGTCGAAGAGGCTTCGCCTGACCATCATTCCGTGCGTAAAGTTCGGAATATCATTGTCCAACATCCGCTCCAACGCCTCGGTCGGCGTCAGCCTCACCGCCACCGAAGACGACATATCGCCACCCGCCGAGGCTTTGGCCGGAAGCTCGGCCGTGACATGTGCAGCATTCATATACAGACTTGGAGTGCTCGTGCCCTCGACATACTTGGCGACATTAGCTACGACCATATCGACATCCTCCGAAAGAAATGCAGCCATCTGCGACAAAGATTGCCGCGGAAGCGTATCATCGGCATCGACAATCATCACCCACTCGACATACGCCGGCAAAGCCGCGATAGCCGCCGCACGTGCCGCCGCCTGTCCACCGTGAGGCAGTTCCAACAGCCGTACCCGTCCGTCCGCCGCCGCATAGCGCCGCACAATCGCCGCCGTCTCATCCGTGCTCCCGTCATCCGCCACGACGACACACACATCCGCCGCCGCGTATGCGTCCGCCGCCGCCTGCACGCTGTCAAGAGTACGTGCCAGTGTCGCCGCTGCGTTATACGCCGCGACAGCCACGCCTATGCCGTTGCCTCCTTGCTGCTTCACCCTGCAAAGTTACCGCTACCCAACCTACACCAAAAATGTTTTACATATAGTTTTTTGGTAAAAGGCATACAATTGACCTCGTATTACTATTAGCAAAGTTCAAGCAGCCAGAGGAACTGATCCTTTGCCGAAGTCAAGATAGTCACGCGAATGAACAATGTCCGGACGTTCAATCGGAATTGTAGATGTGTGATAAAGAATCATATCAAAGCACCCCTTTCTCTTTCATATAATCGGTAAGGTCTTCCATAAGGTAGCGGGAGCCGAAAGTGTGTAGTACATCGTATGACGGCACTATATAATCATAGAGAATGCCCGAATCCTTGAGCCTCCGGTACACCTCACGCTGGCTCATGTTCAGCACTTGCGCAAGTTTGCTTATGCAGTATGTCACAAATTCAAGAGTCTTTGTATCCATTTTGCTTGTCATTGAAGTCGTCACTTAACGTCTTATACATAGGACACTGTCGCTGTATTACGCACACAAAGTTATGCGAATTTTCCGAGATTTCAAAAAAACAGACTGCGTCACGGCCGGAGCACACGGCTCTTTAACGGATGAAGACTGAATGATATTGGGTCGTTACAATAGCGGCTTGGGTAAAAAAACATACCCCTATTGGTATATAGACGGCTCTCAAAAATACACGAGAAGATGTGTCTCGATAACGAAACACAAATGGTGCCATAGGTAGAATCTTTCTTTATTTGATTTTTAAAACTCGATATCATGTGTTCAATGAGAGTGCGGTTCTTATTAACCGCTTCAACATCCGTGCCGAATTTCACATTGTAAAACGTGCTGTCCTTCTTAAAATTATACGAAACCTCCTTCACCGATTGGCCTCCATACGAATACTCACAAGACAGCTTATATGCACTCGTCCCATTTATGGACACCGTTGATGCTGTGTTTGTAGTCGCATTAATAGATTTCATAAATTCTGCCATTTCTTTGCCGATTTCTATAAGATCTCGGTCTGTGTCAAAGCAACTGATAGCGCAGCCAAACATACCATTGCTTCCCCCAATATATGCATCTATCATTTCATCAACATTGCAAACGACCGTCCACTCTTTAGGATTTTCAATAGAATAGTTGTTCGTGATTAGATTTTTATACTGGCTCGTATTCTGTTTGTCTTCTGTGACTGTATTGGGTTTCTTTATAGAGGACTCTCTAATGCTTATAGACTGACAGATGTGTTGTCTTTATTGTTGTCGTCATCCTTTTTATTTTTCCATATTGCGCGGAGGCCGCCAATAAGACCGGCGAAAAGGATTAGGCCAAATACGCCGGTGGCGCGACCTCCATTATCGTGGCTCATGCCGGCGGCGGCACAGACGGTCGGCAATGCGTGCCGAAAGGGCGATAATGCGTGCCGAAAGGGTGGAAACCCGGGCGGAGAGGGCGTCGATGCGGTCGTTGACGCGCAGTAGTCCGAATAGTCGGTCGCGTATGGCATCGCAGGCGATGCAGGCGATGAATATGCCGACTGTGGATGTTATGAGGATGGGCACAAACCACCATGAATGTATTGCGCCGTGTACGTCTATCCATCCGTTCCACAGAACATGGCGTACGTAGACGTTGTCGTGTATCAGGTAGACGCCGAAGGTGAGGGGTGCTATGCGTACCATTGCCCGGACGAAGGCTGTGTTCGGGGCTTTGAGGCGTGCAGTCCATAGAAACAGCAGTAGCGCTACGCCGAAGAGTATGCCGTTGTTGTCGTGGTAGTCAACCATCATCGGCGCTGTCCACATCGAGTAATGCCAAAAGATTCGAACCAGGAATACGGCTGCCAGTACGGCGGCGGCAGCGAAGTATGCTTTGCCGAAATGGTTGGGTCCGTCATGGTCGAAGTGTAGGCGGATGTAGCCGCCGGTAAAGAACAGGAAGATGAACCATAGCAGCGAGTTGTTGCCGCTGAGGTCTTCGCCGAGCAGGAAGTCGAAATTAATCACCGCCAGTACCGTCAGTAGCACGATGTACAATTGGCGCGACAATGCGCCGGCGAGTGTGGCCAGAAAGGGAGCGAGAGCCACCAAGGCCACGTAACGTGTCGCAAACCAGTAGCGGTCGAAGTATAACGGCAGCAACGATTTGCCGAAGTCCGTCCACCCGAGTGCCAGGTCCGAGAATGCGAAGAAGAGTGCGAATATGACTATCGAATAAAAAAATATCGGCGCCCAGGTTTTGGGAATTTTGGGCCACTTGGGTTTGGTGGAATTGATGAGGAAGTACCCGGTGATGAGGATATAGCAGTTGGTGGATACCTTGGAGAGGCATCCTACAAATTCCATAGAGCAGAGATTGAACAGCGAGGCTGCATCCGCGCTCACGCCCACGGGCTTATGCCCGACGCCGTGCATCAGGAAATGCCAGACGACGATGAGGAACATCGCCGCTACGCGCAATATTTCGAAACTTGGGTTACGTTGTTTGGCCATAACGGCGGATCTTGTTTTTTGTCCGGGATTAGGTCTTTTGTCGGGCTAAATCCTCGTTTTCGGGCACAAAGATAGCATAAGCCGCCGACATTACGGCCAAAAAAGGCGGCAAAGTTGCGTATGACGCACTTTATTTCCCGAAGATGAGCCTTGCTTGATCGGGCCAAACGCATCGGTCGTATGCCCTTTGGATGCGGTATGCGCCGGGACGAATTAGGGCGGACTTTGCGGGATCGGCAAAGATTTTGTACCTTTGTCCGAAGTATATGCGTATGCGCGGGCAAGCCTGCGTACGCGCGGGTATTTTCCCCTAAGAGAAACCATAGAAGAAATACGATTATTAATACGATATAATACAAAGAGTTATGAAGCAAGAACCGTCGTTGCTGGTGCAATCGCTTGCCCGGTCTCAGACCTTGGCGATGTCTCAAAAGAGTGCTGAATTGCGAGCTCGAGGAGTGGATGTAATCAACTTGAGCGTCGGCGAGCCGGACTTCTATACCCCGCAACATATCAAGGACGCGGCCAAGGCTGCCGTGGACGCCAATTTCAGTTTCTATTCGCCCGTACCGGGCTATATGTCGCTACGTCGTGCCGTCAGCGCCAAGCTTGAGCGCGAAAACGGCGTGACCTTTGCCCCCGAGCAGATAGTAGTAGGCAATGGCGCCAAGCAAGCCTTGTGCAACAGCATCTTGGCCATAGCCAATCCCGGTGACGAGGTGGTGATACCCACTCCGGCATGGGTCAGCTATATAGAGATGGTGAAGATGTCTCGCGCCACCGTGGTGACGGTTCCGGCCGGTATAGACACCGATTTCAAGGTTACGCCGGCACAATTGGAAGCTGCCATCACCGACCGCACGCGCATCGTGCTGTTGTGCTCGCCGTCCAATCCCACCGGCAGTGTGTATACGCACGACGAGTTGCAGGCGTTGGTGGACGTCATCGCACGCCACGAGCGCATCATTGTCATTTCGGACGAGATATACGAGCATATCAATTTTACGGGCGGTTTCACGTCATTGGCATCTTTTGAGGAGCTGCGCGACCGCGTGGTGGTCATCAACGGCGTGTCCAAGGCCTACGCCATGACAGGTTGGCGCATAGGATATTGTGCCGCTCCGCTTTGGGTGGCTCAGGCAGTGACCAAGTTGCAGGGTCAGTACACTTCGGGTGCGTCATCCATAGCGCAGAAGGCTGCCGAAGCCGCTTACGACGGGCCGCAGGACTGCGTGGTCGAGATGTGCGCCGCCTTCCGTCGCCGTCGCGATCTGGTGGTGGAGATGGCACGAGCCATCCCCGGACTGCGCGTCAACGAGCCTCAGGGTGCATTCTACCTCTTCCCCGAAGTATCGGCATATATAGGGCGCAAGGCTCCGGACGGCACTGTCATTGCAGACAGCGGCGCCCTGGCCATGTACCTGCTGCACGAGGCTCATGTGGCCACGGTGGACGGTGCGGCTTTCGGCGCTCCCGGGTACATCCGACTGAGCTACGCCACTTCGGACGACAAATTGCGCGAAGCTATGCAGCGTATTGCCGCCGCGCTTGAACGCTTGGCGTGACCGCCGCTTTTTACAATATCTGAAAACAATAAAACACAAAGATATACACACTCCAATGGACTTTATCAAAGAATTGACGTGGCGAGGCATGATTCACTCGATGATGCCCGGCGTCGAAGACCAATTGAACAAAGAAATGACCACGGCATACCTGGGCATAGACCCGACTGCCGATTCGTTGCATATAGGACACCTTGTAGGCGTGATGATGTTGCGCCACTTCCAGCGCTCGGGACACCGTCCCGTGGCTCTGATAGGCGGCGCCACCGGAATGATCGGCGACCCGAGTATGAAGAGCCAGGAGCGCAAGCTCATCGATGAGGAGACCCTGCGCCACAACCAGGAAGCTATCAAAGCACAGCTGTCGCATTTCCTCGATTTTGACAGCGACGCGCCCAATGCCGCCGTGATGGTCAACAATTACGACTGGATGAAGAAATTCGGCTTCCTCGAATTTATCCGCGACATCGGCAAGCACATTACCGTCAACTATATGATGGCCAAAGACAGCGTCAAGAAGCGTCTGAGCGGCGAATCGCGCGAGGGTATGTCCTTCACCGAATTTTCGTACCAGTTGCTACAAGGCTACGACTTCCTCAACCTATACCGCACGTTGGGATGCAAGGTACAGCTCGGCGGCTCGGACCAATGGGGCAATATGACCACCGGCACCGAACTGATACGTCGTATCGAAGGCGCCGAAGACGCGTGGGCCATCACTTGCCCGCTGATTACGAAGGCAGACGGTGGCAAGTTCGGCAAAACCGAAAGCGGCAATGTATGGCTCGACCGCCGCTACACTTCGCCGTACAAGTTCTACCAATTCTGGCTCAATGTAAGCGATGATGATGCGGCCAAGTACATCAAGATTTTCACCACGCTGTCGCAGGAGGAGGTCGAGGACCTATGCCGCCAGCAGCAGGAAAACCCCGGCGCTCGTCCGCTGCAAAAACGTTTGGCTCGTGAAGTAACCACGATGGTACACTCGGCCGAGGATTACGAAGCTGCCGTGGAGGCCTCCAAAATCCTTTTCGGCAACAACACCGCCGATGCGCTGCACAACCTCGATGAAGCCACCCTGCTCGAAGTAATGGAGGGCGTGCCTTCGATGGAAGTGACGCGTGACCGGGCCGTGGGCGCCAAACTGGCCGATATCTTGGTGGACGAGGCGCATTTCTTTGCCAGCAAGGGCGAGATGCGCAAGCTGGCACAAGGCGGCGGCGTATCCATCAATAAAGAAAAGGTAGCCGACGTCTACGCTCCCATCACCGATGAGATGCTGCTGGCAGGCAAGTATATGCTGGTACAGCGCGGCAAAAAGAATTATCATCTGCTGATAGTTCGCTGACGCACAATCGCATACAGTTATCGCGGACTTCCGGCGCGGCACACAACCGCCTTGCGGCCGGAGTCCGCGATACGCTTTTTTATACCTATCATTGGTTGCGAGCTTGTCGCAGGCCGCAAGTACAACCGCCGATTCATACAGCACAGGGCGGCAAAAAACACTTAATCAAGCACCTGAATTATGGCAGACAATTACCTTGAACGGAAGATGGAGGAACACGGGCGTCCGACGCCGCGGCGCTGCAATGCCGATGCGCGCCTCGCGGCGGCGTTCGGCTGTGAAGCGCTGTGCCATTTGCGCGTATTTATAGCCTCGGAGGATTACGACACCGTCGCCGATGCAGTGCGTGTGTTTCGCGCCGCAGGATGTCGCACGGCTTTTACGGCCGTAGGCGCGGCACGGCAGCGCGGCACGGCCTTGGCTCAGGCGTGCGGCGCTCGTTGCTATCCGTGTCTATGTGCCGACGCTCAGGCATATTCCCGTGCCGTGGCCGACCTCCGTTATCACTGGGGCGGAGTGGACGTAGCGGTCGCCGATAGTCACGCGGAATTGCCCGAAGACTTGGCGGAATGTACGCGCATCACCCCGTCCGAGGCGGCATCCTACCTCAGCGCCTTTCGCCGGTAAATCCGATACGGCTTATACACTATTCCGGTGGCGATCCGGCACTATTGTGCTGTCGGCTTTTGAGCCGGACATTTATTGCTTTGTGCACACCGAACGGCACTCGGCAAAGCGTGGAACATCGCGTCCGTCGGGCGTGGTAATCCGCTCAAAAAACATACGCTCGGGGCGTACCCAGTACAGCTCGTCGCCGTACATCGCCTGATAGACGACCATACGCTCGAGCGTCTCACTCGAACGGGCACGGCACAACATTCGGTAGCGCCGTCCCTTGTAATGTACAAAAGTGCGCGACGGCGTGCTCGGATACATATCGAGGATACGCCGCGCGGCAGGCACAAGCACTTGCAACACATTGTCCCGAAGCATTGTATGCGGACCGTCGTAATCGATAATTGTCGAATAATACCGTCCGAACTCGATGCGCGTATCGGCCAAGGTGTCCTTCGAGCCATAGAACCCCCATACGCGGTCGCGATAGTACTCGTCGTAGCAATCGAATAGGCAAGCCTCCATACGGCGGAACTCCTCAACAACAGCCGACGTAATCTCGTAAGACACAGCGCCGTCGCGACGTACCGACTTGTAGGCGTGCACCCCGAGGCGTCGCGACACGTATTCGGACATGCGTAGCATAGGGCTGCACAACAGTGCCGGACATCCAAACACTTTCACCAATTGCTGTCCCAAGAAAGCGCCGTAGCTGCTGCACACCAACAGATCGGGCTGCACACGATCGCAGACATCAAGCGCCACGGCCATAGCAGCCTCGGGATTCACCGGCAAGTCCGGAGCCTCCACCTCGGCCACATCCGCCACGCCCTCGGCCAATGCACAAGCCATATCGCACGAGCCGCTCCAATTGAGCCCGTGCAGAAATACTATCTTCTTTGCCATACAAGTGTACCGGACGCGACATTCGCGCCACGCCCCTGTCAGTCTTATTGTTAAGCCATCAATGTACTACCGGAATCTTGGCGATGCGGCGTGCATGGCGTCCGCCCTCGAAAGGCGTACTCAGAAACACATCCACGATAGCCAACGCGTCCGAAGGCTCGATGAAACGCGCCGGAAGCACCAGTACATTAGCATCATTATGTGCACGAGCCAGGCGCGCAATCTCCACCGTCCAGCACAACGCCGCACGTATACCCTGATGCTTGTTCAGCGTAATATTGATACCATTGCCGGTGCCGCACATAGCGATGCCCGGATAGCACTCACCCGATTCGACAGCCTCGGCGCACGGATGTGCATAATCCGGATAATCGCACGATTCCTCCGAATGAGTGCCGAAATCCTTGTAAGCGATACCCTTGGATTCGAGGTAGCCCTCAATGATACACTTCAGTTCGTAACCGGCGTGGTCGCTGGCCATAGCCACGGCCTTGCCTTCCTTCACTATACTATATTGCTGTTCCATAATCTTATATATATAATCGGGTTTTACATATCGGACAAAGAATCTGATGCATCGCCTCGGCATGCTTTGGTCGGCAGTGTATCGCGGCCCTAAAGACGCCGGCGTCGGCCGGATCGACCGACAAATCGAGACATACGACACCGACGCTCGGCATTCGATGCCCGAAGACAAGCCCCGAGAGACGCCCTTGATTGTCCGAAAGTGCAAAATAATAAAAAAAATCCGAGATAAACGCTTGTCATATCAAAAAAACTTTCTACCTTTGCACCACCAAAGCCCAGGTGGCGGAATGGTAGACGCGCTCGTTTCAGGTGCGAGTGTTGAGAGACGTGCAGGTTCGAGTCCTGT